>JAPVSP010000134.1:0-8916 GCA_047519685.1 Chloroflexota bacterium | reverse complement strand
GCACGACGATGGTCTACGTCACCCACGACCAGGTCGAGGCGATGACGATGGGCCAGCGGATCGCGGTGATGAGCGAGGCGAAGCTCCAGCAGGTCGGCACGCCGCAGGAGCTCTACGATCATCCGTCGAACCGCTTCGTGGCCGGCTTCATCGGCAGCCCGTCGATGAACTTCGTCGACGTCACGCTCAATGGGACGGGCGACGCATCCGTCCTCGAGGCGCCGGGCATCCGCATCCCGCTGCCGGCGCGCTTCCGCGACGCGGTCGGCCCCACGACCGGGCGGAAGTTCGTCCTCGGCATCCGGCCCGAGCACATCGAGCTCGCCGCCGAAGGCGCCCCCACGGGCACGATCAGCAGCACGGCCGACGTCGTCGAGTACCTGGGCAACGAGGAGCTCATCCACGCCAACACCGCAGGGTTCGACATGGTGGCGATCATCAGCTCGGACAACAAGGTCCGCCCCGGCGACAAGCTGACGCTGACCACCGACCCGGCCAAGCTCCACATCTTCGACACCGAGTCGAACGCCTCGCTCACGTACGAGATCCCCGCGGCCTGACGTGACGCGTCCGCGCGACCCAGGGCGGGCGGTGCCGGGCGCGAGCGGCGCCGCCCGTGAGGGCGACCATCCCTATACCGAGCGCGTCGTCGCCTCGCGCGTCATCCATCGCGGCCGCTACCTGACCTTCCGCGTCGACACCGTCGAGCGGCCGGACGGCAGCCGCGCGGAGCGCGACATCTGCGGTCACCCCGGGGCCGTCGCAGTGCTCGCCCTGGATGACCAGGAGCGCGTGCTCATGGTCCGCCAGTTCCGCCTGGCGACCGGGCGGACCCTTCTCGAGATCCCGGCCGGCACGCTCGACGTGGATCCCGGCTCCGGCGCCATCGAGGATCCCGACCGGGCGGCGGCCCGGGAGCTGGAGGAGGAGACCGGCCAGCGCGCCGCCTCATGGCGGAAGATCGGGACGTTCTGGACGGCGCCCGGGTTCGCCACCGAGGAGATGCATCTCTACCTTGCCGGCGGTCTGACGACCGTCCGGTCGACGCTCGGCGAGGACGACGACGAGCGGCTCGAGCTCGAGCGCCTGCCCTGGCGCGAGGCCGTCGGGCTCGCAGAACGTGGCGGGATCCACGACGCGAAGTCCCTCGTCGGCCTGTTCTGGCTCGCACGGCTGAAGGCGGCCGGAGAGGCGTGAGGGTCGTCAGCCCTCCGGCCGACCGGGTGGGCCGGTCTCCTCGCCGGGCGCCCCCTGGGGTCGGCCCGCCTCCCCGGGCGACGGCCCCCCGGCCGACGGCCCGTCGGCGCCTCGGCTCTCGGCCTCGTCGAGCGGCGGGCCGAGCCGCCCGAGGGCGCCCTGGTACAGCTTACTGGCCGGGTGGAGCGCGACGGCCAGCCTCAGGTGCGTCCGAGCCTGGCGGACCTGGCCGAGCTGCTTGAGCGACTGGCCGAGCGCGTAGTGCGCGTAGTGGGCGGAGGGATCGATCTCGAGCAGCGCCTCGAACGTCGCCCGCGCCCGCTCGTGCTGGCCGCTGTTGTAGTACGCGCGGCCGAGCGCCTCGAGGATCGAGCCCTTGCCGGGCGCCTGCCGGGCCGCGCGCTCCAGGACGATGGCGGCCTGGGCATGGTGGCGCTTCGTGCTCAGCTCCCGCCCGCGCTGGAGGAGGGCGTATGCCGACTCGCGGGCATCGGCCGCCTCCTCGGGCGCTCCGTCCTCGGCGGGGTCGCGGCGCCCGCCGGCCGGCTCCCGGTCGGGCCGCTCGTCGGTCGGGCCACCGTTCCGCGGCGTCTCGTCATCCACGGCCGCATGGTCGCACGGAACGGCCCGGTCGGCCTGCGACCGGGCCGCGTGGGGCCCGACCGGAGGTCGGTCAGGCGCCGTCGGTCGCGCGCCAGGCGGTCAGGTCGACCGGCCGGAGCCGCGGCGAGGGGGTGAGACCGGGGATCCGCCCTCGCTTCGCGATCGGCCGCCCGTCGATCTCCTTGACGTCGGCGGTGAAGTCGATCGGCGTGGCGCCGGAGATGTAGCTGCCGACGGCGTACGAGTCGACCGGGGCCATGTTGTCCTTGAAGTAGCGGATCCGGTCGGGGGTCAGCCCACCGGAGACGACGATCCTGACGTGCCCGTAGCCCTCCTGGTCGAGCCGGGCCCGGATCTCCGTCACGAGATCGGCGGTCACCCGCCCCCGCTCGGCCGGGGTGTCGAGGCGGATCCCGTAGAGGCGATCGCCCAGGGCGTGGGCCACGCGGAGCGCCTCCTCCGCCTCGTCCTTGAACGTGTCGACGAGGACGATGCGCGGGATGTCCGGCTCCAGGTCCCGGTCGAACGCGAGGGCGGCATCGACGGTGTCGCCGAAGATCAGGACCAGCGAATGGGGCATGGTGCCCGTGGGGTTGAGGCCGGCCAGGCGGGCGCCGGCCGGCGTGGAAGCCCCGACGCAGCCCCCGACGATCGCCGCGTAGTCGAGCACGTCCGTGATGTCCGGGTGGACGTGGCGGGCGCCGAACATGATGACCGGCTGCGGCGATGCGGCGTCGACGCACTCGCGGGCCGCGGTCGCCCAGCCGGTCGACTGGGCGAGCATCCCGAGGATCGCGGTCTCGTACAGCCCGAACTGGCGGTACCGGGCCCGGATCCGCAGGACGATCTCCTTCGGCTCGAATCGGTCGCCGTCGTCGAGCGCCTCGACCGACGTGGCGGAGAGGTCGGCCGTCGCGAGGACGTGACCGAGCAGGTTCTTCGCCTCGTCGATGCCGCACAGGATCCCCGGCTCCCGGGCGAAGACCTCCATCGACACGATCGGGTCGAGGCCCTCGCGCTCGAGGATGCGGGAGGCTCGGAAGAAATACACGTCGGCCGAGTCGCCGGACAGGATCTCGACCGACGGGCGCGCACGGTGGATGCCCATCAGCCGGCCACCGCGGCGGGACGGGCGCTCGATCGGGAGATGCCGAACGCCTCCCTCACGTCGTGTCCCTTCCCTCGCCTCCCCCGCCGTCGGCGATCCTGGCGTCAGCCTGATCGCTGGGCGGTTCGGCCGGGAGTGTACCGTACGCGCCGGAACGCGCGACCTCGTGCGCCATCCGGCGGGCGCGGGCACGTCGCCCGCCCCGGACGCGGGAGACGGCGATGGCACCGAAGAGCGCGACCAGAAGCACGACCCCGAGCGACGAGAGCGCTCGACGGGTGCCGACGTCGCGGGCGGAGGTCCAGGCCACGCGTGCCGACTCCGAGCGATCGACCGCGGACTGCAGGTCGCCGGCCGCGAACGCGGCCCGGGCCGCGGCGAGATCGGCGTCCGGCTCGCTCCCGACCAGGCCGAGCCGCTGGACGAGATCGGGGTCGGCCGGGCGGGTCGCCGCTGCAGCGCCCACCGTGGCGATCGCGGCCAGCTCGGCGTCGCCCTCGGCGGCCGCCGCACGCAGCCCCCGGTCGCCCTCGAAGATCTGCTGAAGCGTCTTCGGTGGCGTCAGGCCGACCGCCGACGCGCGTGTCGCGATCGCCGCCCGCTGGTCCAGGACGCCGGCCGCCTGGGCGAGCAGGCCGTTCGCGACATCGAACTGCCAGGCCGTCATCGCCTGACGGATCGCCCGTGGCAGCTCCCAGTCGGCCGCCTCGGCGACGACCTTGGCATATTCGTCGCGCGCCCCGGCGCGCTGCTCGAGCAGGGCGGTCTCGGTCGGCCGGACGACGTACTGTCGCCAGAGGTCGTCGAAGCGCTGGCCCGTCGACGTCTCGAGCAGGTCCAGGAGACCCCGCCAGTCCGGCGCCGCATCGATCCGCTCGATCGGCGCCCCCGCCCGTCGCGGCTGGTAGGGCGCCTCCCGGTCCGACGCCGCCGCCCAGACGCGCTGCAGCCCGTCGCTCCCGGCCCGCTCGGCGATCTTGTCGGCGAGCGCGACCGAGGCGGCGTACGCGTACGCCTCGACGTCCTGGGACGACTCCCCGATCGCCCCCCACGCGTTCAGCGGGATCGCCGACTTCTCGAGCTCCGGTGTGAGCGGATCGGGATGTGCGTCGACTCCGATGGCCTTCGCAGCGACCGCGGCGTAGTGCGACGCGAACGCCTCGTTCGCCCAGCGGTCGGCCAGGAGCGAGCCATTGAACCAGATGTGCGACGCCTCGTGGAGGATGACGAACGGACCGGCCGCGTAGTCGACGTCGATCCGGCCGCTGGATGGGTCGAAGAGACCCGCGTAGCCACCGAGGGTCCGGCTGACCGCCTCCTGGACGATGAGCGGCTCCACCCGCGGGTAGCGCAGGCCGATCGCGGTCCCGAGGACGGGCAGGCCCTTCTGGAACAGCGCGCCCACACGCTCCGACCAGGCCCGGTCGTCCGACCACGCCCGCAGCCTGAGTGCCGCGGGACGGTCGCCGACCGTCGTCGTGATCGCCGTCTCCGCGTAGGCGCCAGGCCGATCGGCGATGACATAGGCGAAGAACGAGAGGGGGTCGGCGAGCCGGCCGCTCGTGAACACCTGCCGGCCGTTCGCGTCGGTCGAGGGCCCGTCCAGCTGGCCGCTCGTGAACTGGACGGTGAAGTCGGCCGGTATGAGCAGGGTGACCTGGCTGCCCGGCGTCGAATCGGTCGCGAACGACCAGATCGGGAACGTCACGAGCGCCTGGCCGACGCGGATCGGGCGCGTCGGTGCGCCGCCCGGGTCCTTCAGGTCGAAGGCCAGGTGCAGGGTCATGGACTGGCCCGAGTAGACCTTCGTCCCGAACGACAGGAGGAGGAGCGTGTAGTCGTTCGTCCGCTTGGCGACGGAGACCGTCGGGCTCGCGCCGCTCGCGCTCAGCGAGAAGCCGGACGTCCCCGGCATCACCGCGAGGTACCCGCGGTCGAAGTAGTAGCGACGCGTCACCGTGTCCGACAGGTGGTTGGTGGCGACGATGTCCACCCCGATCGCGATGCGGGCGTGATCGGGGTCCACGGTGTAGGTGGCGTTCGTGACCAGGGTGAGATCGGGCGTCGCCGCCGCCGCGGGAGCCGCGGGCAGGCCGACCAGGAACCCGGTGACGACCAGCGCCGCGACGAGGGTGCGCCCGACGCGGGCCAGGCGGCGGCCCCGCACCTGCGAGGTCGTCCTCACGAGACCGCGAGCTCGGAGAGGCGATCCGCGTAGCGCGCCAGCAATCCGACCCCGCGGCTGACCCGGTCGCCCTGGTCGGGGATCCGTCCGCCGAGCCACAGCCACGCCGCCGACTCCTCGAGGAGCCGGTCGCAGATCGCGAGCAGGCGCGCCAGGCTCAGCCCGAGCACGTCCCGGTCGAGATCGGCCAGGGGGAGCTCCGAGCTCAGGATCGGCCGCTCGTCCTGGGCGATCGCGAACTTCGCGAACGGGAACTCGTCGTTCCAGCGCAGCAGCTTCCGGTATGACTTGCGGAAGGCGTCGCCGATCGGCGGGGCGAAGTGGACCCAGACGACGAGCGCCAGCGACGGCTCGAGGATGAGCGTCACCGGGACATCGAAGCGGCGTCGGCCGTCGAGCACGAGGTCCCAGGACGCGATCCCCTCGCGCTCCGCGCGCTCGAGCGGGACCAGCCCGAGCTCGTCGAGCCAGCGTTCGATATCGGACGGCGAGATGGCCGCCCGACCGTGGTCGGCAGGGGTCATGGCCGGGCTAGTCTAGCGGCCACCCCCGCGACCGGCCGCCGGACGGCCCTCGCCGCTCCGGCGGCCCACCGGTGGTGCCGGTCCGGCCCGGGCGATCGCCGCGGCGGCGCGGTCGCCCGTCGATCAGCGGGCGCTGGCGCGCGTTGCGCCGACGCCGGCCGCGATCGGCTCGGGACTCGGCTCGCTCGGCCGTGAGCGCCTGCGCCCGGCCCGGCCCGCGAGGACCGATTCTCCGGATCGGATCGAGCGGGACGGGAAGTCCGCCGCCCGGCAGCCCCCCTCGATCTTCACGTTCCGGCCGATCCGTGTCCCGCGCGGGATCACCGCCTGCTTGCCGACCACCGTGATGCCGGTGTTGAGTCGCGTCGGCTCCTGGCGGTTGGGCCGGTCGTCGCCGCCGTCGCCGACGATCGCCCCCTGCCCGACGACGACCTCCTTGTCGAGGATCGCCCGGTCCACGACGGCGCCGGACCGGATGACGCTGTCGAACATGACGATGGAGTCGCGCACGACCGCCCCGACGTCCACCCGGACACCGGGCGAGAGCACGGAGTTCACGACGGTCCCGTTGATGATGCAGCCGTGGCTGATGAGGCTGCGGTGGACCTGGGCGGTGGGGCCGACCTTCGCCGGTGCCCGCTCCTCGGAGCGGGTGTGGATGAGCCACTCCTTGTCATAGAGGTCCAGCTCCGGGTGATCCTCCAGCAGGGCGAGGTTGGCTTCCCAGTAGGACTGGATCGTCCCGACGTCCTGCCAGTAGCCGTCGAACCTGTAGCCGTAGACCCGCGCTCCGCCGTCGAGCATGGCCGGGATGACGTTGGCGCCGAAGTCCGGCCGCGACTCGTCGAGCCAGTGACGCAGCGCGCGCTTGGAGAAGACGTAGACGCCCATCGAGGCGAGGTCGCTCTTCGGCTGCTTCGGCTTCTCCTGCCACTCCACGACCCGGTCGTTCTCGTCCATGGCGAGGATGCCCATCCGGGGCGCCTCGGCGAGCGGCACTCGGCGGACCGCGATCGTCACGTCGGCGCGATGGCGGCGATGCGCCAGGACGAACGGCTGGTAGTCCATCTTGTAGATGTGGTCGCCGGCGAGGATGAGCACGGTATCGGCGGAGCTGTGCTCGAGGACGTTCCAGTTGGCGAGCACGGCGTCGGCGGTGCCGCGATACCACTCGGCGACGCGCCCGCGGGCGATATACGGCTGGAGGAGCTTCACGCCGCCCTTCTGACGGTCGAGGTCCCAGGGACGACCCAGGCCGATGTGGTCGGTCAGCGAGCGCGGCGCGTACTGGGTCAGCACCAGCACATCGTCGATGTCGGAGTTGACGCAGTTCGAGAGCGAGAAGTCGATGATCCGGTACTTGCCGCCGAACGGCACGGCGGGCTTGGCGCGCACCGATGAGAGGATCGACAGGCGCTCGCCTTCTCCTCCGGCGAGGATGACCGACAACGTTCGCTTCACCGGGCGTCCCCTTGTGCCACGTGATCGGTGGTCGATCCGCCCCGATGCTAGCACCCGGCCCTGCGCGGCCGATGCACGCGGATGGCGCGCGCCGCGCGGCGGACGCTGGGCCAGCCGGGCGCCGTCGAGGTGAGCCGGCCGTACCGGCTCATCGGCTCAGAGGAACAGCCGCGGGTTGACCATCGCGCCCTGGAACTCCACCGCCCAGTGGAGGTGGGGACCGGTCGTGTGGCCCGTCATCCCGATGTATCCGATGACGTCGCCCTGGTGCACGACATCGCCGGCCTGGACGGTCACCGGGTGGGTGGAGGCGTCCAGGTGGGCGTACCACGTGTTCAGCGACTGCGAATGAGCGATGACGACGATGTACGCCTGTGGCGGGGCGTCCCAGGGGTTGAAGCCGGCGAAGACGACGGTCCCGTCGGCCGCGGCCCGGACCGGCGTGTACATGTCGGCGGCGATGTCGATCCCCTGGTGGAAGTGGGCGCAGCTGCCGAGCGGTGGCTCCCAGATCACGCCCGTGCAGCCGAACTCCTGGCTGACGATCCCGTCGGCCGGCCAGGCGAGCGTCCCGTTGTACTGGGACGGGATGTTCCCGAACTGCTGGCGGGCGGCGATCAGCTGGTCGATCTTCGCCTGGAGCTGCTTCTGCGCGGCCGCCGCCTCGTCCAGGGCCTTCTGGGCCGCCGCCTTGTTGAGGGCGAGCTTCTGGTAGGCGGCCTTCTGGGTCGCCAGTGTCCGGGCGGTCTGCGCCTCGAGCTGCTTGAGCTGGTCGCGCGCGACCTGGAGGTCGGCCAGCTGCGCGTCGAGCTGCGCCTTCTGTGCCGCCGTCTGGGTCCGCAGCTGATCCGTTTGCCCCTGGGCGTAGACGAGGGACCGGTGGATGGCGGCGAGGCTGAGCTGGTCGGCCGCGATCTGCTGGGCGAGCGCCTTGTCCTGCTCGCCGACGTCGAGGAAGTACCCGACCTCGGTCAGGATGTCGGCGAAGGATCCGCCGGACAGGAACGTCTCGAGCATCGAGGTCCGGTCCGTCGCATAGGCCTGCCGGATCCGGTCGGCCAGGAGCGCCTTCCGCTGCGCCAGCTGATCGGCCTTCTGCTGCTCCTGCGTGCTGATCACGAGGACCTGCCGGGCGAGCGCTCCGAGCTCCGCGACGAGCTGGTCGTAGATCGCCTGGACCTGGGCGATCTGGGCCGCCATGTCGTCGATCCGGGCGCGGACGGCCGCAAGGTCCGCGTTGACCTGCTTGAGCGCCTTGGCGGTGTTGGCGATGTCGGTGCGCAGGCCCGCCTGCAACGCGTTCAGCTTGTCGATCTGCGCCTTCTGGTCGGCCACCTGCTGCTGGAGCGACTGCTGGGCGTCCAGCGCGGTCGAGAGCTCATCGCCCCGGGCGACGGGCGCGGCGGGCGCAGCGATCAACCCGGCCATGAGCGGGACGAGCGCGACCAGGAGGAGGGCCCGGTTCGGCGGGCGTCGTCGGGATCCGGATGGCTCCCCCCAGCCCGGGGCGAAGCGGCGCATCAGGCGGACGTCGGCATCGTGCGAGCGGACTCCGTTCTTCGCGTCTGTCGTGTGGCGGCGTGGACGCGGGGCGGCTTCGAGGCTCGCCGGGAACCGCCGTCCGAGTGCGGGCACGGCCCTGGACGACGCCGGCTGCCCGACATGATACGCCAGGCTGTCGAGGCGACCAGCCGCGTCGAGTCGCCCCCGAGGGGCGTACGAAGGTCCCGGGTCACCGCGGCCGCCACGGCCCGCGGCCCGGCCGACGCCTCCGGTCGAGGCCACGGCCGACGCCTCCGGTCGGCGCTGCGTCAGGCGACGACGAGCATCCCCCACAG
>JAPVSP010000133.1:0-8042 GCA_047519685.1 Chloroflexota bacterium | reverse complement strand
GACCGCCAGGTTTTCGAGCACCCCCGTGTCGCAGGAGCCGTCGTCGAGGGTCGCGGAGTGGCCGATGCTGTCCTGGTTCGTCCACGCCACCGCCTGGCCGACCTTCACCTGGATGGGGTCGGGCGAGAACTTGAAGCTCTTGATCGTGGCGGCCACGTCGCCGCTCGACCCGGAGACCTTCGAGCAGCTCGCCGCGCTCGCACCCGATCCCGACGGCGCAGCCGAGGCTGCCGCCGACGCAACGACCGAGGCGGCCGCCGACGAGGCGGACGAGGGCGCAGGGCTGCCCGAGCTCCCGCACGCGGCGACGACGAGCGCCGCCATGAGCAGGACGCCGGGGAGTCGGAGCGATGGCACTGGCTGATCCTCCATTCGTGATGGGGCGTGGGCCGCCTTGGGCGGACGGCCGCGCGCCGGGGTCCACCCTCCACGATACGGCGGGCGCGCCCCGTCGGTTTGGCGGCTATCGTTCGGCAATGGGCGTCCCGGCGGGTCGCGACCCGCGCCTCGACGATCCGCTGCTCGGCCTGGACGCCGAGGCGATGCGCTTCCTCGCGTGGCACGAGGCCCGTGCGCACGCGATCGCCGGGCGCAGGGTCGTCGACCTCGGCGATGCCGTCCTCCTCCACGACCCGGGGGACAGCGACCCCTTCTGGAACCGCCTCTCGGCGGTCCGGCTGCCCGACGACCCGGGCGCGTTCGCGGCGCGGTTGGACGAGCTGGCCGCGCTCTTCGAGGGGCTCGATCGCCGGCCCCACGTCTGGGCCGCGCCGGCGTACGACTCGCCGGCGGACCTCGGCGCGCGGCTGGAGGCGCGCGGGTTCGTCGACCTGGGCGGTGGGCTCATGATGCTGCTCACGGATCCGGCCCGGGTCGTCGCCGCCCCCGGCGGCCCCGATGAGGTCGCGATCGAGCGGCACAACGTCCCGCCCGATCGGTATCGGGAGCGGCTGGCCGACGAGGTCGCGGGGCTCCTGGTCGCGGCGTTCCGGGTCGACCCGTTCGTCCGCCCACGGCTCGAGCGCGATCTCGAGGAAGCCCTGGGGGCACCCGAGCTGACGCTGTATGTCGCGCGGGTCGGGGGGACCCCGGTGGCGGTGGCCAAGCGGACGACCTTCGACTCGGCCACCTACCTCTCGTCGATCGGGACTCGACCCGGCTGGCAGGGTCGCGGGCTGGGCGGCCTGGTCACGATCGCGGCGGTCCGGGACGGCCTGGCGGAGGGGAGTCGGTTCACCTACCTCGGCGTGTTCACCGACAACGTTCGGGCCAGGGCTCTGTACGAGCGCCTGGGGTTCGCGACGATCGGCGGGCCGGCCGCCGACTACCTCCTCGAATGACCCTCTCTGTCGACTGGTGGTCGAGCGACCCGGCCGGGCTGGCGGCGTGGCTCGCCGAGGACCTGGGCATCGAGGGTCCGACCCTCGATGCCCTGCCGGCCATCCCGCTGGTCGGCGGAGCGGTCTCGTTCAGGCGCTCGCGGGCGGGCGAGGCCGACCGTCTCAGCGTGACCCACTCGGCGGCCGGCGGGGCGGCGAGCGCGGGCCAGGGACCGGAGCCTGACCCGGCAGGGCGGCCGGATGGCGCGGCTCGGGCGGAGGGTCCACCAGGGCCGCGGCTCCTGGCGGTCGGCTGGGCGACGGTCGACGTCGGTCGAGCGGCGGCCGAGGTCGCCGGGCGGTTCGGGCTTGCCGCCGGCGCGTTCGAGCCGGCCACGGACGACGCCTGGCTCGGCGGGCGAGCCTGGACGGCGCGACTCGGGCCCACCCGGCTCGTCCTGCTCGAGCCATCGACCGAGGGCCGCCTCACCGCGGCGCTGGCGCGCGCCGGCGAGGGACCCTGCGCCCTCTATCTCGCGGCGCCGACCGCGCGGATCGGGGCCGCCCGCCCCGGGCCGCTCGGCCCGGTCTCGCTCGTTCGGTCGGATCGACCGTGGGGTCCGTTCGTGCTGGTCCGTGCGTCCGGTCCTCCCGGGTGGCGGGGGCGGCACGGTACCATCGCAGGATGATCGACCAGCAGCCCCTGGTCCTGCGGCCGGCCGCCGTGGCCGATGCCGAGCGGATCGCCGCCCTCCTGACAGAGGAGGGCTACCCGGCCGGAACGAGCGACATCGTCGCCCGTCTCGAACGGTTCTCGACCGAGCAGTCCTGGGTCGTGGTCGCCGACCTCGATGGCGAGGTGATCGGTTTCGTCGCGGTGCACCTCTTCCCACGCTTCGAGCACGGCGACCACGCCGCGCGGATCGTCGCCCTGGTCGTCGACCCGGGCGCCCGTGAGCGCGGCGTGGGTCGGCGGCTGATGGACGAGGCCGAGCGGGGCGCACGTGAGGCGAGCGCCGCGTTCATCGAGATCACCGCCGGCCACCACCGCCCGGAGGCGCGGCGGCTGTACGAGTCGCTCGGCTACGATCCGGGCCTGACGGCGTACCTGCGGAAGCGCCTCTAGCCGCCAGCCAGCCCGAGGCACCTCCGATCCCCGAGCCGTCCTCGCTCGCTCCGCCCCTCGCCAGGCACCGGCAGCCGCCGATCCCGGGCGACGGTCCGGCGGCGTTCCCGCGCCTCCGATTGCGAGAGCCGACGACCGAGCTGCTCGAGCTGCCCTGGGAGCGGCCGCTCGCCGACTGGCCGGCCGATGTCCTCCGGTTCCGCCTGCTGCCGGTCGGGCCATCGCGGCACCTCGTTCGCTTCCTCGTCACGGGCGGCCCTCTGCTCGCGCTCAAGGAGGAGCCGATCGACATCGCGGAGCGCGAGTACGCCGTCCTGCGCCACCTCGCCGACGCCTCGCTGCCCGCCGTCGACGCGATGGGCATCGCGGCGTCGCCCGAGCGCGGGACGGCGGTCCTCGTCACGAAGTACCTTCCGAGCTCGCTCCAATACCGGCGGCTGTTGTCGCGCTTCCCGCCCGGCCCGAGCGCGATGCGGGACCGGCTCCTCGATGCGATGGCCGGGCTGCTCGTGGACCTCCACCGGGGCGGGGTCTACTGGGGCGACTGCTCGCTGGCCAACACGCTGTTCCGGCGCGATGGCGACAAGATCCAGGCGTACCTGGTGGATGCCGAGACCAGCGAGGTCCATCCCACGCTCTCCGACGGCCAGCGCGCCTACGACCTCGACGTGCTCGTCGAGAACGTCGCCTTCGGACTCGCGGATCTCGCGGCCTCACAGGGACGGGCGGACCTGATCGACGAGGCGGTGACGGGGGCCGAGGGAGTGCGCGACCGCTACCAGGCGCTGTGGGACGAGCTCCACGCCGAGGAGGAGCTGCGGGCCGACGACCGCTATGCGGTCGCCGCGCGGGTCCGGCGGCTCAACGAGCTCGGCTTCGCGGTCGACGAGATCGAGCTCCTGCCGGGCCCCGGCGGCCGGCTCCGGCTGCGGGCCGCCGTGACCAACCGCCGGTTCCACTCGCGTGAGCTCGAGAGACGGACGGGGCTCGTGGCGCTCGAGGGACAGGCGCGCCTGCTGCTCAACGACCTGGGCGGATACCGGGCCTGGCTGGAGACGATCGAGGGCCGGCGGCTCGCCCGGGAGGAAGCCGCCCATCGCTGGCGGCACGAGGTCCTCGAGCCGACGCTGGCCCGACTCGGCGACGCCCTCGAGCCCGGCCGCGATCCGCTCCAGGCCTACTGCGACGTGCTGGAGGCGAAGTGGCTCCTCTCGGAGGCCGCCGGCCACGACATCGGCCTCGCGGCAGCGATCGACGCCTACCTGGCGATGGGCGCGCCGGCGCCCGAGCGCCCCGCCGGCGAGCCGCCCGGCGGGTTCGCGCTGGACGTCGACTGGAGCGGGGGGCCGGAGAACGCGCCGGCGACGAGCCCGGCGACCCCGGACCCGTAGGCGCCAGGGGACCGATCCGGGACCCTGGCCTCCGACGACCGTCCCCGGCGGCCGGGCCGCCGGCGGCCCCCTACCAGCGCTCCTCGTGCACGACCTCGGCGACCGGACGCCGCCGGCCGGTCCGCCTGGGCACCGAGAGCTTCGCCGGGTCGGCCGGATAGCCGAAGGACAGGATGAACTCGCAGTGGCGATCGGCCGGGAGGCCCAGGGTCCGCCGCGCCAGCCCCGGCTCGTACACCGTTGCGGGACAGCTCCCGACGCCCAGCTCCCAGGCCTCGAGCATCATCTGGGCGGCCACCCCTCCGAGGTCCCACATCACCGACAGCGGCTGCCCTGGCTCGCGCGGGTCCGGGGTGACGAGCGCGACGGCGGCGGCGGCACCGCCGAGGTGCCCGGCGGACGCTCCGACGGCCGAGAGCTCGCGCAGGCGGTCCCGATCGCGGACCACGACGAAGTCCCAGCGCTGCAGGTTCTTCGAGCTGCCGGCGCGGCGCCCGGCCTCGAGGATCCGGCGCAGGTGCTCGGGCTCCAGCGTGCGGTCCGCGAAGCGGCGGACCGCACGCTTCGTCTCGATGGCGGTCCAGACGTCCACGGGAGCCTCCGGGGGGCCGGCGGTCGCGTCCGGGCGATCAGCCGGTGACGGGTGACGAAGGTTCGCCCGGGCGATCGGGCGGGAGGGAGACACGGGCCTGGTCGGGATCGGCCCGGCGCACCGGGGCGCCGACCACCTCGGCCAGCGTGCGAAGCCTGACGTGCGTGGGCGCGACGGCCGAGAAGCGACGCTCTGGGTCCGGCAGGCGGCGGGCGTCGACGGCGGCGGCACGTTCCGCGGCTTCCTCCGGCGACAGCGGGCCGCCGAGCGCCCGGGCCAGGAACGCGGCGACCGTCCGCCGGTAGGCCTCGTCCTCGTACAGCCAGCTGTGGCCGCCGCCCGGGACGACGTGCGTTTCGACAGGGCTCGCCCCGGCGTCGGTCCGCCGGCCGGCCCGTGCCGCATCCGCCAGTCGGCCGAGGTGTGCGACGGGGACGACGTCGTCCAGCTCGCCGTGGACCAGCAGCATCGGGCCGCGATAGCGGGCGGCGGCGCGAGCGGCGGAGATCGAGCGCACGTCGTGACGCCGCGGTCGCACGAAGACGTGCGTCGTGAGCGCGGCGAGCGGATACGCGATGAGATCAGGTAGTGGCAGCCGGGCGAGCCGGAAGGTGAGGCGCGTCAGGCGGTACGGATCGGCCGGCGCGGAGACGCTCACGACGGCCGCCGCCCGGCGGTCGGCCGAGGCGGCGAGCAGGGCCCCGCAACCGCCGAGCGAATGGCCGAGGAGCGCGCCGCGGGTCACCTCAGGTCGGGCCAGGAGGGCGTCGAGCGCGGCCCCCGCATCGGCTCCGAACTCGCCCCCGCTGATCGGGAGGGTCTCCGCCGGGTTGGCGCCGTGACCGCGGACGTCGACCGTCAGGACGTGGAACCCGGCGGCATGGAGGACCTGGGCGTTCGGGAGCGTGCGGTCCCGGGCCGACTCCCAGCCGTGGACGAGGACCACCCCCGGTCCGGCCGCGCCATCGCCGGCGGGGATGAACCAGCCGGGCAGCTCTGCGCCTCGCGAGACGACCCGCATCTCCTCGTAGGGCATCCCCCGGTCGGCCGGGGTGACGGTCGGGGGATGGCGTCGCGGGAACCCGGCCCGGGCCCGATAGACGAGGGCGAACCGGTAGGCGAGCGCGAGCGGGGCACCGAGCAGAGCGGCGATGGTCCCCGCGCGGCGGACGGGCGACATGGCTACAGGGGACGCCACGAGGGGCGAGGCTGTCAAGCGCGCGGCGCGCTCGACGACCGGCCGGCCGAGGCCCCGGTAGACTTGGGACGTGACCCCCCGTGATCCCCACCTCGTCCTCGGCGTCGAGCCCGGGGCGAGCCAGGCGACGATCAAGGCCGCCTGGCGCCGGCTCGCCCGCGAGCACCACCCGGATCTCGCGACCGGCGATGCGGCGCGCCGCCGAGCCGATCGCCGGATGGCCGAGATCAACGCGGCGTACCAGGCGCTCCGTGACGGGGTGCACCGTGCCGGGGCCGCGGGGAGAGAGGCGCGCCACACGGCTCCGCCGGGGGCGGCGGAAGGCCGCCGACATGGTCGGCCGACGGGTCCGCCGCCGCCGCCGCCGAGCCGGCCGGTCACCCGAAGGGTCGACACGTCGGGCACCGTCCGGCCGCGGAACGCCACGCTCGGCCGGTCGGCCGTGCCGCCCGGCCAGCCGCCGTTCCGATCGGCGCGACGGCCCACCGAGCCGCTCCGGTCGTCCGATCCCACGGGGCCCCTCGAGCGGGGCCGGCTGCGGCGCTACCGACGCCGGCCGGATCCGGCGCTCGACGACGCACGGACGCTCGTCATGGACTTCGGCAAGTTCCGGGGACACACGCTCGGGGAGATCGCGGCCTTCGAGCCGTCGTACGTGGACTGGGTCGCCCGGACGATCACCCGAGACCCGGAGCTCGTCGCTGCCGCCCGGGTCGTCCAGGCGGACCTCGACCGACGCGGCGTCATCCGCCGGGTGCGCGAGGCCCGACCGGGGCCGCTCCGCTAGGGTCGGGCGGGCGCTGCCCGCCATGGCACGCCCGATCGACGGGCCCGGACGCGCGACGGCCGGCGACGATCCTGCCGCCGGCCGTGATCAACGTGGCGATGATTCCGTGCCGCCTCGAGCCCGGGCCTGCTGGCCGACTCACCATGGTTACTCGGCTCGTGACCGGGGCCCGGGATCCCCGCCGGCCATCGGTCCGCGATCCCGATGGCGGGTCGTCCGTGCCCCAGTCCGTGACCGACGCCCCAGGGAACTCCCGTGGCCTCGTGACGGCAGGACCTACCGTACGGGCTGGCGGCCCGGAGTGGAATGGCGCCTATGTCCCGGTCCCGGTCGGTCGATGGTCGGGCGCATCCGCGCACCGCTCCGGGACCGTCGTACCGGTGTGGCGGGGCACCGCGGTGACGGAGCCCGCCTCTCGACCGCCGGCCCGGGCCCGCCGCGTGAACGGCCGGCGCGAGCCTCCCGGCGACGCCCTCCGGGCTCGCGCGGTACCCTCTGGACATGTCCCCACGGCCCATCGTCCGGGCACGACCGCGCCCGAGCCCCGTCGGGTTGTCGGTGGCCATCATCGCGGCCGCTCTGCTCCTCGCCGGCTGCTCGATCGGCGCGCCGGCGTTCGACCCCAGCGGGCCGTGCGTCGCGGACGGGCGGCTGCCCGGTGCGTACCCGGAGCTGGAGGCCCTGGTGCCGAGGTCCTTCGACGGCCGAGCGCCCGATCAGCTCGACTCGGGGCGCAACTGCACGGATGCGAACCTGGGCACGCTGAGCGGGCACGGCATCCGCGAGGTGCGCTTCGCCGGCGGCCTCTGGAAGACGGGCGCGGAGAGCGGCGTGACCCTCGCCGTGTTCCGGGCGGACGGGCTCACGGCCGACCTGATGGGCGAGTTCTACAAGGCGGGGGCGCTGGCGAGCTCCAAGATCTCGAGCTACCAGACGAGCCAGCCGACGGTCGCCGGGCGGCCGGGCTACCGGCTGGATGTCGAGAACGACGGACGGATCCAGTCGATCGTCGCCTGGCCGGATGCCTCGGCGGGGACGATCCGGGTCGCGCTGGTCAG
This sequence comes from Chloroflexota bacterium, assembly GCA_047519685.1. GTDB lineage: Bacteria > Chloroflexota > Limnocylindria > Limnocylindrales > CSP1-4 > JAPVSP01. Next base: position 571 of record JAPVSP010000133.1, on the reverse strand, counting down.
CAGCGCCGCCCGGGATGGCGCGACCCTCGCCTCGCACGACGCCACGGTGCAGAAGGCGCTGGCCGCCGACTCGGGCTGAGACCGCGCCGGCTCGTCCCGGGCCGCGTGGGCGGGTCTGGCGAGATGGCCGGAACGCCGTGCTAGAGTCCCGCCATGACCGACCGGCCCGACTGGTCCGCGCGCCACCGCGCCTGGCGCGTCGGACGGCTCGAGCCCGCGCTGGCGCGGGCGCCGAAGCGCCGGACGCGCTTCTCGACCCTGTCGGACGTCGACATCGAGGGCCTGTACGGGCCCTGGGACTGGGAGCGCACCCAGACGCGTGAGCCGGCCGGCGGGGGCGGCCCGACCGAGACGGACCACCACGGCGACCCGCTTCGGACGGGGCGCTGGGACGACTTCGATCCAGCGCGGGACGTCGGCCTGCCCGGCGAGCCGCCGTTCACCCGCGGCATCCATCCGACGGGCTACCGCGGTCGGCTCTGGACGATGCGGATGTTCGCCGGGTTCGGCTCGGCCGAGGACACCAACTCGCGCTTCAGGGCGCTGCTCGACGCGGGCCAGACAGGCCTCT
>JAPVSP010000132.1:0-3027 GCA_047519685.1 Chloroflexota bacterium | reverse complement strand
CCGGGACCTCGGCGACCGGGACCTCGGCGACCGGGACCTCGGCGACCGGGACCTCGGCGACCGGGACCTCGGCGACCGGGACCTCGGCGACCGGGACGTCATCGTCGACCCCGGCGGGCTCGACGGCCAGGCCCGCCACCTGGGGATCGGCGGCCCCCCCGTCGGCGGCCGGACCTTCGTCGGCGGGTGTCTCGGCGGGGACGCTCTCCTCCTCGGGGAGCTCGGCGATCGCGGTGACGGGGGACTCGATGGCGGGCTCGTCGGCGACGGCGACCGCCGCGACGGTTTCCTCGGACGCCGCCTCGATCTCGGAGGCGGTGGCCTCCGCCCGCGGCGCGGTCCCGCCCTGCTGCTCTTCGGTCAACTCGGTGGTACTCCTGTTCCCGATCTCCCCGGACAGATGAAGACGGCTCGAGCGAGCTCGAGCCGTCCTGGAACGATCTGGAAGTCCGTGGTGACTGGGCCGCGGCCCCTCCTTCGTCGGGTGGCGTCGAACGCGCTCTTCAGCTGTCCTGCCCGAGGGCCGGGAGAGTCTAGCACAGGGGCTCTCGCGGCTACAATCGGGCGCCGTGCCCGAGCTTCCCGACCTGACGATCGTCGCCGAGGCATTCCACGCCGCCCTCGCCGGCCGCCCGGTCACGACGGCTGGTGCCCCGGGACCGCTGGCCGTCCGAGGGACACCGGATGAGCTCCGGGCCCTCATCGGCCAACAGGTCGAGCGGATCCACCGCCGGGGCAAGTTCCTTCTCATCGAACTCGAGCGCGACCGGGTCGTCGTGAACCCGATGCTGACCGGACGGTTCCAGCTGTCGACGCCGGGCGCGAAGCGACCGCCGAAGACGGCCGTCGTCCTCGGCTTCGGGCCCCGTCGGGGCGTCCCCCCTGCGGACGCGGCCCGGTGGACGGAGGGCGCGACGTGGCTGCCCGCCGACAGGGCGGAGCCGGAGGTCCGCTATCGGGATCCGACGCAGATGGGCAAGGTGTACCTGCTGCCGTCGACGGTCGAACGGGCCGTGCCAGGCCTCGGCGCCGGGGAGATCGGCCCCGATGCCGACGATCCCGAGCTCACGCTCGGGGTCTGGCGCTCGCGGATCCGAGCACATCCCGGGGAGCTCAAGAACCTGCTGCGGAACCAGGCCTTCGTCGCCGGCATCGGCAACGCCTACAGCGACGAGATCCTGCATGCCGCCCGGCTCCTCCCGTTCCGCAAGCGGTCGTCGCTCGCCGCGGACGAGGTCGACGAGCTCTACCGGGCCACGCGGGAGGTCCTCCCGCGCGCGATCCTCGTCCTGCAGGCGCGGGTTCCGCCGACCTTCGAGACCCAGGTCCGCGACTTCCTGGCGGTCCACGGCAAGGGCGGCCAGCCATGCCCGAGGTGCGGGACCCGGATCACGGAGGTGGCGCCGGGCGGGATCGCGACAGCCTATTGCCGCGGCTGCCAGCGCTGACGCCTCCGACCCGGATCGCCGAGGGCGCCGAGGCCCGGCACTTCGGGGCGGCGGGTGCAGGCCCCTACGGGATGATCAGGAGCTGACCGATGCGCAGGAGGGAGGGATCCTGGATCCCGTTGGCCCGCTGGAGCGCCGTCACGCTGACGCCGAAGCGCGCAGCGATCCCGCTCAGCGTGTCACCCGACGTCACGCGGTACACGCGCGCCGAGATCGAGGCCGGGGCTGATGCGGGAGCCGCCGACGTCGAGGAGGATGGGGCGGACGCCGTCGAGGCCGGGCCCGGCGAGGACGCGGACGGCGAAGGCGCAGCGGAGGTCGATGCCGCCGGCGCGGCCGAGCCGGTGAGGCCGGGCGAGGGCGACCCGACCGTCTGGACCGGGCCGGTCTCGGCCGGGGACAGTCGGGCGAGGGCGAGGACGACGAACGCGAGTGCCATCAGGAGCGCGAGCCCAAGCTGGGCTACGGATCGGTCCACGAGCATCGATCGGAGCGAAGGGCGACCGCGGTCGAGGATCACCGGCGCCGTGCGCGGGAGCGGCCAGCGGATCGACGCCGTCCCGCGGTCGCCAGCGGTCGCGGCGACCAGCTCGGCGCCCGCGTCGGTCACGAGCTCGTGATCGCTCGCCCCCGACTCATCGGGGAGCCGCAGGGCCTGACGGGCCGCGACGTAGGTCGCGCACGTGGAGTGCGAGTCCGTCAGGCACACGCGGCGCTGCTTGTCGAGGCTGAGGTACGCCGGCGGCTCGAGGGCGGTACAGCGGTGCTCCTTCGTCGGCATCGCCGAACGCCAGTCTCCACCGGCCGCGAGCAGGTAGGGACAGACACGCGCGGTGACCCGGGCATCGAGCATCCCGCCCGGCGACAGGGCGGGCTCACCGATCACCGCCAGGCTGGATTCCCCGGTCGCCTCAGGCCGCTGGGTCATCACGGGCAGGATAGCCGACCGGCGCGCGCCGCTGGCCTGTTGCGAAGATGCCGCCCAGGGCCGCGGAACGGAAAAATCCTGGCGACGACCTATTTTCCCGAAAGGCTGCCCTCTCAGTATCTTCGGCGCTGGAGAGCTTAACTTCCGTGTTCGGGATGGGAACGGGTGTGGCCTCTCCGCTAGAGTCACCAGGATTTCCGTCTGGACGTGGACGTCGGCAGCGTCCGGCGCGCGAGTCATCGTCGCGGCAGGGCGCGGATCGAAGGTCTCCGATCTCGGAGTGCCATTCGGGGAACGCATCCCAGAACACAGCCGCTGGCCCCTGGTCAGCTGCTGAAGAGGTCAAGCCCTCGACCATTAGTACGGCTCAGCTTCATCCGTCACCGGACTTCCACATGCCGCCTATCGAACAGGTGGTCTCCCTGCGGTCTTACCCGGTTGACCCGGTGGGGAACCTCATCTCGAGGCGAGCTTCGCACTTAGATGCTTTCAGCGCTTATCCCAACCGAACATAGCTACCCAGCGATGCCCCTGGCGGGACAACTGGCACACCAGCGGTTCGTCCACTCCGGTCCTCTCGTACTAGGAGCAGCTCCTCTCAAGTTCCCTACGCCCACGCTGGATAGAGACCGAACTGTCTCACGACGTTCT
>JAPVSP010000131.1:0-7173 GCA_047519685.1 Chloroflexota bacterium | reverse complement strand
CGGCGGCATCGCCATCGACACCTACGGCGTGCCGATCCGGGACGAGGACCTGGCGGCGTGCGGGGCCGCCGACGCCATCCTCCTGGGCGCCGTGGGCGGTCCGCGCTGGGACGACCCGAACGCGAAGGTCCGCCCGGAGCAGGCCCTGTTCGCGCTCCGCGGCGGCCTCGAGCTGTTCGCGAACCTGCGGCCGGTCAGCGTCCACCCGGCGCTCGCCGCGTCGGCGCCGGTCCGCCGCGAGCTCCTGGCGGGCGTCGACCTGCTGATCGTCCGCGAGCTCACCGGCGGCCTCTACTTCGGACGGCCGTCCGAGGAGCGCCAGCTGGCCGACGGCCGCGTCGCCATCGACACGCTGTGGTACACGGAGGCGGAGATCCGCCGGGTCGTCCGGCTCGCCTTCGAGCTGGCGCGCGGGCGGCGCCGCAAGGTCACCCAGGTCGACAAGGCGAACGTCCTCGCCTCGTCGCGGCTCTGGCGGAAGGTGACCGAGGAGGTCCGCGCCGAGTTCCCCGACGTCGAGCTCGAGCACCGCCTGGTCGATGCGACGGCCATGCTGCTCGTCACCCGCCCGGCCGCGTTCGACGTCCTGGTCACCGAGAACCTCTTCGGCGACATCCTCTCGGACGAGGCGAGCGTCCTCGCCGGGTCGCTCGGGATGCTGCCGTCGGCCTCGATCGGGACCCGGCGCACGGCGCACGGCCTGTTCGGGCTGTACGAGCCGATCCACGGCTCGGCGCCCGACATCGCCGGTCGCGACGTTGCGAACCCGATCGGCACGATCCTCTCCGCGGCGATGCTCCTGCGCTGGTCCCTCGGCCGCGACGATGCGGCGACGGCCGTCGAGGCGGCCGTGACCCGGGCCCTCGACGACGGCTTCCGGACCCGCGACCTCATCCCGTCCGCCGACCTGGCCGCGGCCGGGGCTCCCGGGGCTCCCGAGGGGGCCAGGGCTCCCGAGGCGGCCGGGGCTGGGGGCCTCCGGATCGTCGGGACCCGCGCGATGACGGCGGCGATCGTCGAACGGATCGCGGACCCCCGCATTCGCCGGGCGGTGCCGGCCGATGCGCCGGTGGCCGCCGGCGCCTGACCCCTCCGACGACCCACCCGAGGCTCCCGACCATGACCCCCTCCGACCGTCCCGTCCTCCTCTACGACACGACCCTCCGCGACGGCACCCAGCGCGAGGGGCTGATCGTGTCGCTCGCCGACAAGATCAAGATCGCCCGCCGGCTCGACGCGTTCGGGTTCCCGTACGTCGAGGGTGGCTGGCCGGGCTCGAACCCGAAGGATGCCGAGTTCTTCGCCGCCGCCCGCTCGATGACCTTCCGGACGGCTCGGCTGGCCGCCTTCGGGTCGACCCGCCATCGCCTCAACCGGCCGGTCGACGACCCGAACCTGCGCGCGCTGGTGGATGCCGCGACCCCGGTCGTCACGATCTTCGGCAAGAGCTGGCTGCTCCACGTGACCGAGGTCCTCGGCGCGACCCCCGAGGAGGGGCTCGCCATGGTCGGCGACTCCGTGGCGTTCCTCCGCGACTCGGGCCGCGAGGTCGTGTACGACGCGGAGCACTACTTCGACGGCTACAAGGACGACCCCGCGTTCGCCATCGGGACCCTCAGGGCGGCGCTCGGCGCCGGCGCCGGCTCGCTCGTCCTGTGCGACACGAACGGTGGGACGTTGACCGACGAGCTCACCGCGATCATCGACGCGACGCGGACCGCGGTCGAGGCCGACCCGGCCTGGGCCCGGACGCCGGCCGTCTGGGGCATCCACGTCCACAACGACGCCGAGCTGGCCGTCGCCAACTCGCTCGCCGCGGTCGCCCACGGCGCCCGCCATGTCCAGGGGACCGTCAACGGCTACGGCGAGCGGTGCGGCAACGCGAACCTCGTCAGCATCCTGGCCGATCTCGCCCTCAAGAGCTCGTACGAGGTCGTGCCCGCGGGCCGGATCGGCGAGCTGACCGAGCTGTCCCGGTACGTCGCCGAGATCGTCAACATCGTGCCGGACGACCACCAGCCGTACGTCGGGCGCTCGGCGTTCGCCCACAAGGGCGGCGTCCACGGCGCGGCGGTCGCGAAGGTCGAGCGGAGCTACCAGCACATCGACCCCGGCCTCGTCGGCAACGTCGGCCGGCTCGTCGTCTCCGAGCTCGGCGGCAGGGCGAACACCCAGCTCCGGGCCGAGCAGCTCGGGCACCGGCTCGAGGGCGTCGATCCCCGCCAGCTGAGCCGCCTCATCAAGGAGCTCGAGGCGGACGGGCTGGCGTTCGAGGGGGCCGAGGCGTCCTTCGAGCTGCTGGTGCGGCGGCACGGCGCGGGCTACGCGGCGCCGTTCCGGGTCGTCGACTTCACCGTGCTGGTCGAGCAGCGCTCGGGGGCGGAGCTGCGCTCGGAGGCGACCGTCAAGCTCGAGGTGGACGGCGAGGTGCTCCACACGGCCGCCGACGGCAACGGGCCGGTCAACGCGCTCGACGCGGCGCTGCGCAAGGCGCTCCGCGCGTTCTACCCGCAGCTCGACGCGGTCCACCTCGTGGACTACAAGGTCCGCATCCTCGACGGCGACCGCGCGACAGCGGCCAAGACGCGCGTCATCATCGACTCGTCGGATGGCGCCCGGGAGTGGTCCACGATGGGCTCGGACACGAACATCATCGCGGCCTCCGCGACGGCCCTGGCGGACTCGCTCGAGTACGCCATCTGGAAGACGGGCGCCGAGCTCCGGCGTCGCGACGAGCGACACTTCACGACGGCCAGCCCCGCAGGCGGCCCGGCGACCGATGCCAGCGGCCGCTCCCCGGAGGTGATCGGATGAGCTCCAGCCAGTCCCAGCCGGCCGGGACCGAGACCCCGGTCATCCACCTCGCCCGCTGGACCGTGACGTCGGGCAGCAACTCCCAGAGCCGCGGCGCGGTCGTGCTGACGGCCGGCGACCACCAGTGGGAGGCGACCGCCGAGGGCAACGGCCCGATCGACGCGCTCTACCGGGCGGTGGACCGGGCCATCGCCGACGTGCTGACCGGCCATCCGCGGCTCATCGAGTACGACATCCACGCGCTCGCCGAGGGTCCCGACGCCGATGGCGCGGTCCGCGTCCGGATCGCGCCGCCCAAGGACGCCGGTGGCGCTCGTGGGACCGGCCAGTACACCGGCGCGGCCCGCAGCACGAACATCCTCGCCGCGTCGGTCGAGGCGTATCTCGAGGCGCTCAACCTGATGCTCGCCGAGGAGCACTGGGCGGGCGCGGCCGAGTCCGCCGGCGACCGGCGTCGCGGACGACGGGCGGCGTCCCAGGCCAGGCACCGCGCCGAGCTCGACGAGGAGGCCGGCCGGATCGACACGACGGAGTGGTTCAACCGCTGAATCCTCGGATCCTCGGGCCGATGGCTCGCGTGAGCGTCACCTCGGCCCTCGGAGAGCGGGTGCCGACCCGCGGTGGAGGGTGCCAAGACGGGCGGTAGCTTGATCGCCTATGCCGGCGAGCCCGGGGCGTTCGCCGAGGACGCCGTCCTGGCGTACTTCGGCGACGTCCCGCGCGTCCCGACGCCCGGCTTCCGGGACGTCTTCACGGCCGTCACGGCCGGGCGGGTCCCGGGCGACCCCCTGCGCGAGGTCGCGGACGTCGAGAGCGGACGAACGGCGAGCGGACCGATCGTGGCCGGCGTCGTGCCGATCGTCGCCGGCGTCGTGCCGATCGAGAACCTCGTCAATGGCACGGTCCGCGAGAACTACGACCTGCTCCTCGAGCACGACCTGCGGATCGTCGGCGAGTCGATCGTGCCGGTCCGGCTGTGCCTTGCCGCCCTGCCCGGCGAGCGGCTCGCGTCGATCGAGCGCGTCTACTCCCACATCCAGGCGCTCGGCCAGGCCGAGGCGTTCCTGCGGACGCGGCCCTGGACGCTGCTCACGACGTACAACACCGCGGGTGCCGGCAAGCTCATCGCGGATCGCGGGGAGCGCGGGGCGGCTGCCGTCCTCTCGCCCCGCGCCGCCGGGCTCTTCGGGCTCGAGATCCTCGCCGACGGGATCCAGTCCGTCCCGGACAACCGGACCCGGTTCCTCGTCATCGCCCGCCCCGACGCCCCGTCGCCGCCTTCGGGCGGCGCTCCGACGCGGGCCCGCCGGACGACCCTCGCGTTCTCCGTCCGGAACGAGCCCGGGGCGCTCCTGCGGGTCCTGCGCGTGTTCGCCGAGCGCGGCCTGAACCTCAGCTCGCTCGAGTCGCGCCCGAGCCGCGAGCGGGCCTGGGAGTACATCTTCTGGGCCGACCTCGACGCCGACCTGGGCGCCGCGGATCCGCTCGCCGTCGAGACGCTGTCGGCCCTGCGGGCCGAGACGTCGATGCTCCGCGTCCTCGGCAGCTACCCGCGGGCGGCCGTCACCTAGGGTGCCGTCAGATCGTCGAGGCGCAGGCCCTGCACTTGGTCGCGTCGACCGCGTTCGTCTCCCTGCAGAAGGGGCAGGTCTTCGTCGGGGCCGCCGGCGCCTCCTTGATGAAGCTCCGGGCGATCATGAAGACCACGAACGCGATGACGATGAAGGCGATGATCGTGTTGAGGAACGTCCCGTAGCGGATCGCGACCTCCTTGGCCGGATCCGCGCTCGTCTGCAGGACCCACTTGAGGTTCGAGAAGTCCACGCCCCCGAGCGCCATGCCGATGGGCGGCATGATGACGTCGTTGACCAGCGAGTTGACGACCGAGCCAAGCGCCACGCCGATGATGACGCCGATGGCCAGCGCGAGCGCGTTCGTCCTGAGCAGGAATGCCCTGAACTCACCCAGCATGTCCGGTCCCCTCCTAATGCTCGACGACCCTGGGGAGCGCCTTCGCCTGCTCGATCCAGCCGGTGACCTCGCTCTCGGTCGGCACGCGCCGGGCCAGGCCCGGCCGGGCCGCGACGACCTCCTGGAACGTCTCGGCGAGGTTCGCGGCGTTGCGCTGGGCGAGCTCGGGCGGCGAATCGACGCCGGCCGCCTCGAGCAGGTCCGAGTACTCGGAGCCCACGCCCCTGAGGCGCATCAGGTCCGCGTGGTTGACCCACTCCAGGATCTTCGAGCCCGCGATGCCGGTCACCCCAGCCAGCGCCGTCCTGCCGGCGCGGCTCGCGCCCTTCTCCAGCAGGTCGTCCGTCGTGGAGACACCGGCGGCGCGCAGCCTCTCGCTGATCGCGGGGCCGATCCCCGGGACCTCCTCGATCCTCAATCGCTCCCCTCCGATATGGCCGGGCGGGCGCCCGTGATGGTGGCGGGGATGCCAGGCTCGCCGCGGCGACGGACGGCGGTCCCGGGTCCCGAGCTGCGTCGACTCGGGGACCCGGATCACAGGAGCATCCCGCGCGGGACCTTAGCACGCTGGGAGGCGGCCTGGACGCGTCGTTCCGCGACCCTCGATGCGGCGACGTCGCGGCGACGTCGCGGCCGACGGTCAGGCGTCGGTCTCGAGCCGCATCTCGAACGTCTGCTCGTCGTCGAGCTGCCGGAGCGTCGTCCGGTGGACCCAGCCGACCGCTTCCAGCGGCGTCCGCACCAGGCAGTAGCCCTGCTCCTCGCGCAGGATCTCGACCTCGTCGCCGCGATCGAGCCGCCCGACCTCCTCGCCCGAGAACTCGTCCGGCTCGGTGCCCATCCGGACGAGCCGGTACGCCACCTGGCGACGGACGACCCCCGGCCCGACCAGGTCCCTGAACACGATCGGGACGTGCTCGATCGGGACATCGCGCTCGGACAGCTGGCGAGCGGCCCGGAGCGACGGCCGTCGCCAGCGCGGGATGGACGCTTCCTCGAGCGGGGTGTCGGGCGGCGGGGCGGCCGGGATGAGGCCGCGGGTCTCGGCGAACGAGAGCTCCACGGGAGGCCCCGACGAGCCGACCTCGGCGGCCAGGGCGGCGGCCCGCCGGCGGCGCGCGATGGCCATGAGGCCCATGAACAGGGCGATGCCGCCCAGGCTGATGACGGCGCTCGCCATGAGCAGCTCGAGCGGCGAGCTGCCTCCACCGTTGCCGTCCGGCAGCAGGTCCGCCGACCCGAGGCCTCCGCCCCCTCGCCAGCCGCCCGGCCGGCCGCCGATCGCGCCGACGATCCCTCCGAGCGAGGAGTCCGACGGCCTCGGTGAGGCGACCAGGGACGCGGACGGGAGCGGACCGGCGCCGGAGGGCGACGCGTCGGCCGTCGTGCTCGGGGCGGGGCTCGCGGTCTCCGTCGGCGTCGGCCCCGGGGTTGCGGTCGACGTCGGGGTCGGCGTGGGCGTGGGCGTCGGGGCCGGCGTGGGCCTGGGCGTGGGTGTCGGCGTGGGCTTGGGCGTCGGCGGGGGTGGCGGGGGTGGCGGGCTCGTGACCACGACCGCAGCCGGCGAGACGGTCGTCAGGATGACCGAGTCGGTGCCGTTGCCGCTCCCGCTGGTCGCCCCGAAGCGGTACGTCCACGTCCCGGCGGGCAGGGTCATCGCGCGCTGGAAGACCACCCCGGACTGATAGGTCGTGGACGAGGCGGTGAGATCCGTCGTGCCCACCCCGTCGACGGTCACCGCGATGGCGGTGGGCGCGCAGCCGGCGTTGTCGGTGTACGTCACGGAGAACGTGAACGACGACCCGGCCGGACCCGAGCCGGGCGACGCGGTGCCGTTCGTGAGCGTCATGACGTGGGACGCGCCGGTGCAGCTCGCGGCGAGCGCCGGCACGGCCCCCCAGGCGAGAGACCCTGCCCCGGCCGCGAGCATGAACGCCAGCGTTGCGAGGGCGCGCTTGACCATGATCCCTTGTGCCGATCCCCGGCGGCGAGGCGAGGCTACCAACCCGGGCCCGAGTGTCGATGACCCGGAAGTACTCGCGCGGGCGTGCGCGCAGCCCCCTGGGGTATAGGCCCCTTGCGCGCTAGGAGCATCGCGTGCGCCATCAGGTACTTCCGAGTGGCGGCATCCGTCGCCCGCGTCCGCCTTCATGGGGGGGCTGCATCCGCAGGATGGGACCCATATGGTCATGCGCGCACCGGCGCGACCGGAGGCGGAGCGCGAGGGTTCCGGGGGGCTCCTCGAGCGGCTTCGGGGCCGCGTCGTCGCCGCGCTCGTGCTCCTGTTCGCCATCACGATGCTGGTGGCCGGGCCGCTCAGCGGCGAGGCCCAGCTCAGCGGCCTCCTCGGTGGGTCGACCGTCCTCATCGTCCGCCTCAGCGTCATGG
>JAPVSP010000130.1:0-7753 GCA_047519685.1 Chloroflexota bacterium | reverse complement strand
GGCCGGTCCCATGGCCGCGACGACGACGGCGACGTGATGGACGCGCCCGAGCCGGCGGACGCTCGCCGGCAGCGGATCGATCGGGTCGGTCATCCCACTCCCCTCCTCCCCGCGGCCCGGCCGCGGCCGTTCAGACGGTGATCAGCTCGCGATGCTCGCCCCACGCGACGCGGAGGCGGTCGCTGATCTCGCCCACCGTCGCATACGCGAGGACCGCCTCGATGAGCGCCGGAAGGGTGTTCTCGCCGCCGCGAGCACAGTCCCCGAGGCGCTCCAGCGACCGCTCCCAGGCGCCGCCGTCGCGCCCGGCCCGGACCCGCCGGACGGCCTCGACCTGGCGGCGCTCTCCCTCGGGGTCGATGCGCTGGAGGGGCGGCGTCGCCGATCGCTCGTCGCGATACTTGTTGACCCCGACGACGATCCGCTCGCCGCGCTCGATCTCCCGCTGGACCCGGTACGCGGCCTCCTGGATCTGGCGCTGCTGGAAGCCCGCCTCGATCGCCGCGAGGGTCCCGCCGAGCGCCTCGATCTCCCGCAGGTAGGCGTCCGCAGCCGCCTCGAGGTCGTTCGTCAGGGTCTCGACGTAGTAGGAGCCCGCGAGCGGGTCGGGCGTCTCGGTCACCCCGGCCTCGTGCGCGAGGATCTGCTGGGTCCGCAAGGCCAGGCGCGCCGAGTCCTCGGTCGGCAGCGCGAGCGCCTCGTCGCGCGAGTTCGTGTGCAGGCTCTGCGCCCCGCCGAGGACGGCGGAGAGCGCCTGGATCGTCGTCCGCACGACGTTGTTGTCGATCGACTGGGCGGTCAGGGACGATCCGGCGGTCTGGACGTGGAAGCGGCACATCATCGAACGGATGTTCGATGCCCCGAACCGCTCCTTCATGATCCGCGCCCACATCCGGCGGGCCGCCCGGAACTTCGCGACCTCCTCGAACAGCTCGCTCCAGGCGGCGAAGAAGAACGACAGCCGACCCGCGAAATCGTCGACGTCGAGCCCGCGCTGCACAGCGGCCTCGACGTAGGCGACGGCGTCCGCGAGCGTGAATGCCAGCTCCTGGGCCGCCGTGGCCCCGGCTTCGCGCATGTGGTAGCCGCTGATGCTGATCGTGTTCCAGCGGGGCAGCTCGCGCGAGCAGAACTCGAACACGTCGGTGACCAGGCGCATCGACGGGCGCGGCGGGTAGATGTAGGTGCCGCGGGCGATGTACTCCTTCAGGATGTCGTTCTGGGTCGTCCCAGAGATCCGTCCTCGCGGCACGCGCTGCCTATCCGCGACCGCGACGTACAGCGCGAGCAGGATCGGCGCGGTGGCGTTGATCGTCATCGAGGTGCTCACCTCCCCGAGCGGCAGGCCGTCGAGGAGCGCCTCCATGTCGGCCAGCGAGTCGATCGGGACACCCACCCGTCCCACCTCACCCTCGGCCTCGGGCGCATCGGAGTCGTAGCCCAGCTGGGTCGGCAGGTCGAAGGCGACGGAGAGCCCCGTCTGGCCCTGCTCGAGCAGGTAGTGGAACCGCCGGTTGGTCTCGACGGCCGTGGCGAAGCCGGCGTACTGGCGCATCGTCCAGAGCCGGCTCCGGTACATCGTCGCCTGGACGCCCCTCGTGAACGGGAACTCGCCGGGCCGACCGAGGTCGCGGTCCTCGTCCAGGTCGGCGACGTCGGCCGGCGTGTACAGGTCGGCGATCTCGATGTCGGACGTCGTCGCGAAGCCGGGGCGCCGCTCGGGTGCCGCCTCGAGCGCCTTCGCGCGGGTGGCGGCCCGCCAGCGCTCGCGGCCTGGGTCGGGTCGGGATCCGGGCATGGGCGAAGCCTACTCGATGGCCCGGCCGCCGGACCTACTCGATGATGAGGAGCAGGTCGCCGACCTCGATGTTCCGGCCGGCGGCGACGCCGACCTGCTTCACGACGCCGTCGCGGGGCGCCCGGAGCTCGTTCTGCATCTTCATCGCCTCGACGACGAGGACCTGCTGCCCGGCCGTGACCTCGTCGCCGGGAACGACGGATACCGAGATGACCCGGCCGGGGATGATCGCGTGGACCTCCGTCGGGCCCCCGTGCGCCGCCGCCTCGCGGCCCCTGCGGGCGCGCTCGCGCAGGGCGGCCCGCCGCTCCGGCTCGATGTCCACCTCGATCCGCCAGCCATCGACCACGACCTCGCGGCGGGTCAGCCCCCCGGGGCCCCGCTGGGGGAGATCCGGGAACACGACCCGGCGTCGGACGGCCTCGCCGCCATCGCCCACCACGAGGAGGGCGCGCCCGGGCCCGCGGCGTCGCAACCGGACCGGGGCGGGCCGGTCGTCGACGAGGAAGGCGGGCAGCGCCTCGTCGCTCCCCTCCCCCCTCCCGATGGGGCCTCCGCGGGGCGTCCCGACCCCACCGAGCACCCCCCGGCCGGCGAAGGTGACCGGCAGCGGGGCGATCGGCTCCGGCGGCGGCCCGACGACGATCGGCGCCTCCTCGGGAAGACGGGAGGACGGCGCGACCGCGACACGGACGGCCCGCGGATCGGCCGGGCGCTCGACGTCGCCCCCGGGCAGGCGTCCATCACCCGACGGCCGATCCTGTGCAGCCACGGCTCGGCCATCGCCCGCGGCGACAGCGGGGTCGAGGGTCACGTCGGCCATCGGTTCCTCCCCGCGACCCGGCCGGCGCGGCGCCAGGCCGGGCTGCCTGCCCGGATCGCCGTCCCGTCGGCCGACGGCGCCGTCCCAGCCTGAGCCGGGGCGCCCGGGACGCTGGCGGCGAGGCCGTCGGTCGGCCCGTCGCCGCGCGGCTCGAGCAGCTCCAGCGCGGCCGCCAGCTGGGCGGCCCGCGCGGCGGATCGGTGGATCGCCTCGCCATCCCATCGCTCGCCGACCCAGCCGGTCGAGACGTCCCCGGCCTTGAACGCGGGATCGACCGCCACCGCCATGTGGAACGGGACGGTCGTCTGGATGCCGCCGACCTCGATCTCATCCAGGGCGCGGCGAAGCCGCTCGATGGCCGCCGGCCGATCGCCGGCGTGGACCATGAGCTTGGCGATCAGGTTGTCGTACTCGGGAGGGACGCGATCGCCCGCCTCGATCGCGGTGTCGACGCGGACCCCGGGTCCTCCGGGCATGACCCAGCGGATCACGCGACCGGGGGTGGGCGCGAAGGCGCGGGCGGGATCCTCGGCGGAGATCCGGGCCTCGATCGCGTGGCCATACGGTGTCGCTGCTCTTGCCGCGGCCGCCCGGGCCTCCTCGGAGAGCGCCTCCCCCGCCGCCAGCCAGAACTGCTCACGAACGATGTCGAGCCCGGACACGAGCTCCGTGACGCCGTGCTCCACCTGCAGCCGCGTGTTGACCTCGAGGAACCAGAAGGCCCGGTCGCGGTCGTACAGGAACTCGGCGGTGGCCGCATTCTGCAGGCCGGCGGCAGAGGCGACCTTGACGGCGAGCCCGTGAAGGTGGCGCCGTTGGTCCGTGGTCAGGCCCGGGGCCGGCGCCTCCTCGATGAGCTTCTGATGGCGTCGCTGGATCGAGCAGTCGCGCTCGCCGAGCGCGACGACGTTCCCGAACACGTCGCCGAGCAGTTGGACCTCGATGTGACGGGCCGGGCTGATGACCCGCTCGAGGTAGACCGACCCGTCGCCGAACGCCGACGCCGCCTCCGAGGATCCCGCGACCAGCGCGGCCGGGAGAGAGTCGGGGGTCTCGACCCGGCGCATCCCGCGGCCTCCCCCGCCTGCGGCCGCCTTGACCATGACCGGGAAGCCGATCCGCTCGGCGAGCTCGAGGATCGCCCCGATCTGATCGGGCCGGTCGACCGGGACCGGTTCGAGGGTGCCGGGCACCGAGTCGACGCCGACAGCCGCCGCCGTCCGGCGGGCGGCGAGCTTGTCGCCGAGCGCCTCGATCGAGGCCGATGGTGGTCCGACGAAGGCGAGCCCGGCCTCCTCGACGGCCCGGGCGAAGGCCGCCCGCTCGGCGAGGAAGCCGTAGCCGGGGTGGACCGCCTGGGCTCCGGCCGCAAGGGCGGCCTCGATCACGGCGTCGATCCGAAGGTAGCTCTCGGTCGGTGGCGGCGGGCCGATCCGGATCGCCATGTCGGCCAGGCGGACATGAGCCGCCGCGGCGTCGGAGTCGCTGTAGACGGCGACCGACTCCATGCCCAGCTCGCGGCAGGCCCGGATGATCCGGACGGCGATCTCGCCGCGATTGGCGATGAGGACGCGCTCGAACGGTCGCCGGCGATCGGTCATCGGCAGGCTCCGGGTCTCGGTCCGCCAGCGGCGTCTTTGTGCAAAGACGTCTCAGAGCGGGATGTTGCCATGCTTCTTCGGTGGGTTGGTCTCGCGCTTGTCGGCGAGGATCTCGAGGCCGCGGATGAGCCGCGGCCGAGTCTCCGACGGCAGGATCACCTCGTCGATGTAGCCGCGGGCGGCCGCGATGTACGGGTTGTTGAACTCTGCCTCGTACTCCTGCACGAGGCGCCGGTGCTCGGCGACAGGGTCGTCGGCCTTGGCGATGGCGTCCTTGAAGATGATGTTGACCGCCCCTTCGGCGCCCATGACCGCGATCTCCGCCGTCGGCCAGGCGAGGTTGATGTCGCCCCGGACGTGCTTGCTGCTCATGACGTCGTAGGCGCCGCCATAGGCCTTGCGGGTGATCACCGCCAGTTTCGGGACCGTCGCCTCGCAGTAGGCGTACAGCAGCTTGGCGCCCTGCTTGATGATCCCGCCGTGCTCCTGGTTCACGCCGGGCATGAACCCGGGGACGTCGATGAACGTGAGGAGCGGGATGTTGAACGCGTCGCACGTCCTGACGAAGCGGGCGCCCTTCACCGACGCGTCGATGTCCAGCGCGCCGGCGAGGACCGACGGTTGCTGGGCGACGATCCCGATGCTGCGACCGCCGAGGTGGGCGAAGCCGATGATGATGTTCGCCGCCCAACCCGGCTGGATCTCCAGGAACTGCCCGTCGTCCACGACATGGCGGATGACCTCGTGCATGTCGTATGGCTTCTGCGGGTCGTCCGGCACGATCGCGTCGAGCGCCTGGTCCATCCGGTCCACGGGATCGCGCGTCTCGAGGATCGGTGGATCCTCGAGGTTGTTCTGGGGCATGAAGCCGAGGATGCGGCGCACCAGGTCGAGCGAGTCCGCCTCGTCCTTCGCCGCCAGGTGCGCGACCCCGCTCTTCGTCGTGTGGGCGAGCGCGCCGCCGAGGAACTCCGAGTCGACCTCTTCGTGCGTGACCGTCTTCACCACGTTCGGTCCGGTGACGAACATGTAGCTCGTCCCCTCGACCATGACCGTGAAGTCGGTGATGGCGGGCGAGTAGACCGCGCCCCCGGCGCACGGACCCATGATGACCGAGATCTGCGGGATGACGCCGGAGGCGAGGACGTTGCGGGTGAAGATCCAGGCGTAGCCGGCGAGCGACGCGACCCCTTCCTGGATCCGCGCGCCGCCTGAGTCGTTCAATCCGATGACCGGAGCCCCGACCTGCATCGCCAGATCCATGACCTTGCAGATCTTGTCCGCGTACGCCTCGGAGAGCGAGCCGCCGAAGATCGTGAAGTCCTGGCTGAAGACGAAGACCAGACGACCGTCGATCGTCCCATGGCCCGTCACGACGCCGTCACCGAGGAAGTGCTGCGACCCGAGCCCGAACTCGGTGGCCCGGTGGACGACGAACGCGTCGAGCTCCTGGAACGAGCCGGGATCGAGCAGGAGATCCACACGCTCGCGGGCCGTCAGCTTGCCCCACGCGTGCTGGCGCTCGACGCGGACGGGACCGCCGCCCTGCAACGCCTCCGCCCGCATCCGCTGCAGCCGAGCGGTCCGTTCCTGGTTGGTCGTGGGCACGGGCTCCTGCTCCTTCCTCACGGCCGCTTGCGGCGGGCGGTCCGGGCACAGGGCACGGGTGTCTCTGCGCAAGGACACCGGACCGCCGCCATCATAGCCGTGCGGGCACTCCGCACTCCCTGCCCCTCGTCCGCTTGCGCCCTGCCGGAGGTCACCAGCCCATCCGCGCGCCGATTCGCGATGACGGGCCGTCCGGCCCCCCCCGAGGTGGCGTCAGCGGACGCAGTCAGGACCCGCATCCCGGACCCTCGGGTCGATCCTCGATGGTCGAGGATCGCGCAGTCGTTTCGACGCGACGGTCCGCCGATATCCACAGGAATGGTGCACAACTCGGGTCGAGTGTGGATAACCCGGGTGTCGGCGATCCCGCCGCTGCGGTAGCATGTCGGGCACTCCCCCGCCCGCCGGCCCGCCACGTCGCGCCGATGACGAGCCCTGCGAAATGGATCCGAGGTGATGCAGCCCGTGGCCAATGTGATCGCGATCGCCAACCAGAAAGGGGGCGTCGGCAAGACGACGACGGCGATCAACCTCGCCGGCGCGCTCGCGGAAGAAGGGCTCCGCGTGCTCTGCGTCGACATGGATCCACAGGCGAACCTGACCGCCGGGCTGGGCATCAACCTCAACACGGTCCAGCGCTCGATGGCCGACGTCCTGTCGGACGGGCGCTCGACCATCGACGACGTGATCCTGCCGACGGAGACCGACGGCATCGACGTCGCCCCGGCCCACATCGACCTCGCCTCCACCGAAGGTGAGCTGTTCACGATGCTCGGCCGGGAATCGGTCCTGCGCGACGCGCTGCTGGGCATGCTGGATCGCTACGACTATGTCCTCATCGATTGTCCGCCGAATCTCGGGCTGCTGACGGTCAACGGCCTGGTCGCCGCGGACGACGTCATCATCCCGGTCCAGACCCAGTACTACGCGATGAAGGGTCTGAACAACCTGGTGAAGATCATCAACACGATCCGGGCGAAGCTGAACCGCGAGCTGCGGATCCTGGGGCTCCTCCCGACCTTCTACGACGGGCGCACGAACCTCGCCCGGGACATGCTCGATGAGCTGCGCGTCGTGGGCGATCACCATGTCTTCAACACGATCGTCCGGAACACCGTCAAGCTCGGTGAGGCGCCGCTGACAGGCCGGCCGATCA
This sequence comes from Chloroflexota bacterium, assembly GCA_047519685.1. Classification (GTDB taxonomy): domain Bacteria; phylum Chloroflexota; class Limnocylindria; order Limnocylindrales; family CSP1-4; genus JAPVSP01. The sequence goes on along the minus strand of JAPVSP010000130.1, from coordinate 767 downwards.
CGACCTACGCCGGCGGCTCCGAAGCCGCTCGCGCCTACCGCGAGCTCGCCCGGGAGGTGATCGATCTTGGCCAGGCCTGATTTCCGCGCCGCCGCGGCTCGCCGACTGTCCGAGGATCGCGAGCTCTCGCCCGCGATCGTCAGCCTGCTCTCGCCCGAGGATGTCGGGCGGAGCCAGGGCGTGCGGGTCGTCCCGCTCGAGCGGATCGAGCCGAACCCGGACCAGCCTCGGCTCGAGATGGACGTCGCGGCGCTCGAGGAGCTCGCCGCGTCGATCCGCGAGCATGGCGTCCTGCAGCCGATCCTGGTCCGGCCGATCGGACCCAACCGCTACCAGCTCGTGGCCGGCGAGCGCCGCTGGCGCGCATCGAGGCTGGCCCAGCTGGCGACAATCCCCGCGCTCATCGAGGACCTCGACGACGATACGGCGCTCGAGATCTCGATCATCGAGAACCTCCAGCGCGAGGACCTCTCACCGCTCGACGAGGCGGTGATGTACGACCGGATGGTCCGCGAGCACGGCTACAGCATCCGTCGACTCGCCCAGAAGATCGGCAAGGACAAGGGCTACCTGGAGAACCGCCTGCGCCTGGCCGATGCCCCCGACGAGATCAAGCAGCTGGTGTCCGTGCGCAAGGACACCCTCTCCCACGCCTACGAGCTGCTCAAGGTCGAGGATCCGCGGCGTCGCCGGCGGCTGGCCGAGCAGGTCGCGCGGGGGGAGCTGTCCCTGGTCAAGCTTCGCGAGCGCATCGAGGGACGGCCGTC
>JAPVSP010000129.1:0-2753 GCA_047519685.1 Chloroflexota bacterium | reverse complement strand
TCACGCCGCGCACGAAGGCGCTCTTCCTCGGCTACCCCTGCAATCCCACCGGGGCCGTCCTGCCGCCCGGGATCCAGGACGAGCTGGCCCGGATCGCTGTGCGCCACGACCTGCTCGTCTACAGCGACGAGATCTACGACCGCCTCGCCTACGGGACGTACACCCACCGGGCGATGAGCGCGCTGCCCGGCATGCGCGAGCGGACGGTCCTCATGGGCGGGTTCAGCAAGGCCTACGCCATGACCGGCTGGCGGATCGGCTGGGTCTGCGCCCCGGCCCGGGTCCTCGAGGGGATCGTCAAGGTCCACCAGTACGGCATCATGTCGGCGCCGACCGTGGCCCAGGACGCCGCGCTCGCCGCGCTCCGCGACGGCGAGGCCGACGTCGAGCGGATGCTCGCCGAGTACGATCGCCGCCGCCGGCTCATCGTGGACGGGCTCAACGCCCTCGGCCTGGAGACCTTCGAGCCGCGCGGCGCCTTCTATGCCTTCCCCCGGATCTCGTCGACCGGCCTCGGCAGCGACGCGTTCACCGAGCGGCTCCTGCGCGAGGAGCGGGTCGCCGTCGTGCCGGGGAGCGCCTTCGGGCCATCCGGCGAGGGTCACGTCCGGATGTGCTACGCGACGGCCTACGAGAAGCTCGAGGAGGCCCTTCGCAGGATCGGTCGGTTCGTCGAGCGAGCGAGCGTCGGCGCGGGGGCCCCGGACGCGGCGGCGACCTCGTGATCGGCACGCTCCTCCTGCTCTGCGGCGCGACCGCGGCCGCGATCGGGAGCTGGCGCGGCTACGCGAACGCGCGCGAGGCCCTCGCCCCGATCGTCAACGAGGGGGACCCGACGCGGGCGGCCGTGGAGGCCGGTCGCCCGCTGCTCGAGCGGACCCGAGTGCGCCGCTTCGTGCGCTGTGCCGCGACATCGATCGTCTGGCTCGTCGTGGCGATGTACGGCCTGTTCCTGGTCGCGAGCGCCGAGGTGGCCCGATGACCGCCGAGACGCGACGAGCGGCGGGCGCCGGAGCCCTCGAGCGGTACGAGGCGGTCATCGGGATCGAGGTCCACACGCGCCTCAGGACCGCCAGCAAGATGTTCTGCCGCTGCTCGAACGAGTACGACGGCGCGCCGCCCAACACCCACGTCTGCCCGGTCTGTCTCGGCCTGCCCGGCGCCCTGCCGGTCATCAACCGCCGGGCGGTCGAGCTCGTCCTCGCCACCGGGATCGCGATCGAGGCGACGACTCCCGAGATCACGCGGTGGGAGCGGAAGAACTACTTCTACCCCGACCTTCCGAAGGGCTACCAGATCAGCCAGTACGCGATCCCGCTCGCGGCCGCGGGGCGCCTCTCGTTCGACACGTCCGAGGGGCCGGTCACGGTCCGGATCACCCGGGCGCACCTGGAGGAGGACACGGCCAAGCTCATCCACGGGGCGCTGGCGGACGAGCGACCGGTGAGCTTCGTTGACTTCAACCGATCCGGCTCGCCGCTGATGGAGATCGTGACCGAGCCCGACATCCGGACGGCCGAGCAGGCGCGCCGCTACGCCGAGGAGCTCCAGCTGCTGCTCCGGGCCATCGGGGCCTCCGATGCCGACATGGAGCGGGGCCAGATGCGCGTCGAGGCCAACGTCTCGATCCGACGGCGCGGCGTCGAGGCGTTCGGGACACGGGTCGAGGTCAAGAACATGAACTCGTTCCGCTCGGTCGAGCGGGCGATCGCCTACGAGATCGAACGGCAGGCCGCCGCCGTCGACGCCGGCGAGCCGGTCGTCCAGGAGACGCGGGGCTGGGACGAGGCCAGGCAGCGGACGTACCACCAGCGGCTGAAGGAGCACTCGGACGACTACCGGTACTTCCCCGAGCCCGACCTCCCCCCGCTCCGCGTCGATGCGGCCTGGCTCGACGAGATCCGCTCGGGGCTGCCGGAGCTGCCCGCCGAGCGACGGGTCCGCTACGGGCGCGACCACGGCCTGTCGACCTACGACGCGGCGATCCTCGTCGACAACCCGGCCGCCGGTCGGCTGTTCGAGGGGGTCCAGGCCGCCGATCCCTCGCTCGAGCCCAAGGTCATCGCGAACTGGGTCATCGGCGAATACCTGCGCGCGCGCAAGGATTCGGGGGACCGCGAGCTGGCCGCCGACCCGGGCCAGCTCGCCCAGCTCCTCCGGCTCGTCGTGGACGGGGCCATCTCGGGGACGAACGCGAAGGAGGTCCTCGCCGCCCACCTGGCCACGGGCCGGCCGACGGCCGAGATCGTGGAGGCGCGGGGCTTCCGGCAGATCAGCGACGCCTCGGCGCTGCGGGCCGTCATCGACGAGGTCGTCGGCGCCAATCCGGGCGCGGTGGCCGACTTCCGGGCGGGCAAGGGGCAGGCGGTCGGCTTCCTCGTTGGCCAGGTGATGAAGGCGACGCGCGGTCAGGCGAACGCCGCGCTCGTCCAGGCCGCGCTCCGTGAACGGCTCGAAGCCGGGGAGGGCTGAGGATGGGGCCGTTGGACCTGCTGCTCCTGGCGGCCGGCGTCGTCCTCATCGGGGCGGGCTACCTCCGCGCCCGCGGACCCTGGCGGCGCTACCGGGCCCTCAAGGCGCAGGACGAGAACATCGCCCGCTACGAGGCGTGGCGTGGCGGCGTCCGCAGCGATTCGAAGAGCGGCGCCTCGGTGGCGATGGAGATCCTCCGGCGGCAGGCGCAGGTCGGCCTGGCCATCGCCATCGGCGGGTTCGTCCTCGTCTTCCTCGCCTTCCTCATCCGCTGACGCCGG
>JAPVSP010000128.1:0-5307 GCA_047519685.1 Chloroflexota bacterium | reverse complement strand
GACCAAGCGGTTAACAGCCGCCCGCTCTACCACTGAGCTACGCCGGAGCGAGGGACCGCGAGGGGCGGTCGGGCGCGTCGCGCGCGGCGGAAGGATAGCAGGTCGAGCCGAGGACACGAGGTCGGGTCGACGCCGTCGCCGATGCCTTCGCGGACCGCCGGCATCGGTCCGCTGTCTTACCTCGATCGACGTGGCGGGCCACTCTTCGAAGCCCTGCCGCGAGCAGGCCTGGGCCCATCGCCCTCGGCCTGCGTGTCAGGGTAGACGGAGCGCCGACGCGAAGGACCACGGGCGTCCCGCCATCCTTCCCACTTGACGGCGTCCGTCCAGCCGCGACCATCGTGGTCCATGGACCGAGCCGACCCGTTCCTGGAGGCCGAGGCGGCCCTCCCCCACTCCGCGCCGGCCCACCCGCTCGGCCTGGCGGCGATCTCCCGGGTCGAGGCCATGATCCCCGCGGCCGCCGTCATCGCGCCGACCGTCGGGCTCTCGGCGCTCCTGCTCTTCGTCCTCGAGCCGCTCGTCGGACGGCTGACACTCCCGCTCTTCGGCGGCGCGCCCGGCGTCTGGGCGACGATCCTGGCCTTCTTCCAGGGCGTGCTGCTCCTCGGCTATCTGTACGGGCACCTCTCCGTCACCCGGCTGGGGCTCCGCCGGGGCGCGGTCCTGCACCTCGGGCTGGCAGGGTGCGCCCTCGTCGCCCTGCTGCTCGGCCCGTCACGGCTCGAGCCTCTTCGCGACCCGTCGATCCCGCCGGTCCTCGACCTCCTGCTGCTCCTCGTAGCGACGGTGGGGCTGCCGGCGTTCGTGCTGACCGCGACGACGCCGCTGCTCTCGGCCTGGTACGCGGAACTGTCCGGGACGCGCGAGGCCGCGGCCGACCCGTACTGGCTCTACGCCCTCAGCAACGGCGGCTCGTTCGTCGCGCTGCTGGCCTACCCGTTCCTCATCGAGCCCGCCCTGGGGCTCGCCGCGCAGCGCGCGGCGTGGATCGTGGCGTTCGCGGTCCTGGGGCTCACGCTGGCGGCCCCGGCGACCCTCGTCTGGGTCCGGGACCGCGGGGCACCCCGACGCCCTCGCGGGTCGGCCGATGGCGTCGAAACGATCGTCCGGCCCATCCCGGACGATCGTCCGATCGATCGGCGTCGACGGCTCCGCTGGCTACTGCTGGCCGCGGTCCCGGCCGGTCTGCTCTCCGCGGTGACGAACGTCATCGCCACGGACCTCATCTCGGCTCCGCTGCTCTGGGTCGGGCCGCTGTCGATCTACCTGCTCACGTTCGTCGTCGCGTTCTCTGCCCGGGGGCGGCGGGTCGTGCCGGCCGCGGTGGCGCTCGCACCTGCCGCCGTCACGCTGCTCTGGGTCCCGTTCGGATCGGCGGCGGGCTGGCCGATCCTGCCGCTCCTGCTCCTCGAGTACGCCGGGCTGGCGGTCGTCGCGACGGCGCTCCACGGCCGGCTCGCCCTCGACCGCCCGACACCCGCCCGACTGACGGAGTTCTACCTCGTCCTCGCGGCCGGTGGCGTGCTCGGCGGCTCGTTCGTCGCGATCCTCGCCCCGATCGCGTTCAAGGGCGTGTGGGAGTACCCGATCCTGCTCGTCGGGGCGCTCGTGGCCCTGGCCTGGCAGCTCGGCCCGCCGGCCGGACTTTCTGCGAGAGAGGGCTTCGCCGACCGGCCCGGTGCCGGCCGACCCTTTGTCGCCCGGCCGCGCCGCTTCGACCTGCGCCCGTTCCTCTCGGGCGCACCGGCCCGCTTCGGGCCGTACCTCGCGGTGGCGGCCCTCCTCGGGATCGCCCTCGCCGCCGAGCGCTCGATCGGGTTGGAGGCGGGCCTGCGCTGGCTCCTCGTGGGCGGCCTCGTCTTGCTGGTCGGTGGCCGTCCGGCCTTCCTCGCGATGGCCACGGCGCTCGTGCTCACGCTCAGCACGTTCGTCCTGCCCCGCGACATCGTCCTCCAGGACCGGAGCTTCTTCGGGGTCACCCAGGTCCTCAGGCCGGCCGGGGGAGACGTCGTCCAGCTGATGAACGGGACCACGCTCCACGGCATGCAGTGGGCGGACCCCGCTCGTCGTCGACGGCCGACCTCGTACTACGCGGAGAGCGGCCCGGCGGGCGACGTGTTCACGATCATGCATTCCGGGGCCCCGGGTGGCCGCTCGGTCGGCATCGTCGGCCTCGGGGCGGGTGCACTGGCCGCGTATGCGCGGCCCGGCGACGCGTTCAGCTTCTACGAGATCGACCCCGTCGTCATCCGGGTGGCCTCGGATCCACGCTACTTCACGTACCTGGCCGATGCGGCCGTCCGACCGGCGATCGTGCTCGGCGACGCGAGGCTGTCCCTCCGCGAGGTCGCCAGCGCGAGCCACGACCTCCTCGTCCTCGACGCGTTCTCCTCGGACGCGATCCCCGTCCACCTGCTGACCGTCGAGGCGTTCGACGAGTACGCGTGTGTGCTCCGCCCGGGCGGCCTGCTCGCCGTCCATGTGTCCAACCGCTACTACGACCTGGCCCCGGCCGTGGCCGGGGCGGCCGGGCGAGTGGGCCTGACGACACTCGTCCGCTCGTACGTGCCGACGGCGGCCGACCAGGCGGCGGGCGCCTCGCCGTCGATCTGGGTGATCGCGGCCGCCGATCGGGCGACGCTGGCGCCCTTCGCCGCGCGCGGCTGGGTCAACGTCGTTCCCGCGGTCCCGCTGACCGACGATCACTCGGACCTGCTGCGGTTCCTCCGGGCCTGGTAGCGACCCGAGCCCGGTCGCGGGCGCGTCGCGCCAACGCCGCCCCGACCCGGGGCGAGGCGCGTCAGGCGGGCGCGACGTCCGGGCGGAGCTGCCTGCCCCGCGGGACCCGGCGGGCGGCGTCCCGCTTCGCCGATCGATCCTTCGGGAGCGCCGCCGCATCGACGGTCGCGAGCGGGCGCGCGTCAGCGACCTGCAACGCCTCGAGCAGCTCCTCGCCCACCAGCGGCCTGGCGAAGGCATAGCCCTGCCCGTAGCGACATCCGAGCGCCCGCATCCGGGCCGCCTGCTCGGGCGTCTCGATGCCCTCGGCCACGATATCGAGCCCGAGCGAGTCCCCGAGCGCGACGATCGCACGGGCGAGCGCCGACGACTTCGAGTCGGGATCGCCGTCCTGGACGAACTCGCTCGCGATCTTCAGGATGTCCACCGGGAACTGGCGCAGGTGGCTCAACGAGAAGAAGCCCGTCCCGAAGTCGTCGATGACGGTCCGGATGCCCAGGGCGCGCAGCGCCTCGAGGGTCGCGATGGTCGCCGGCGTGGCGCGCAGCAGGGCCGTCTCCGTGATCTCGAGCAGCAGGTTCGCCGGCGGGAGCTCGGTCTCGGCGAGGGACCGTCGGACGCTCTCGACGAAGCCCGGTTGCTGGACCTCCCGGGCCGAGACGTTGACCCCGATGAAGAGCCCGTCCCGGGCGAGGCCATCGCGCAGCCAGCCGGCCGCCTCACGGCAAGCCTCGCGAAGGACCCAATGGCCGATCGGCAGGATCGCGCCGGTCTCCTCAGCGATGGCGATGAACCGACCGGGCATCACGAGGCCCCGCTCGGGGTGGTGCCAGCGCACGAGGGCCTCGCACCCGGCCAGCCGACCCGAGCCGAGCTCGATGATCGGCTGATAGGCGAGCCGCAGCTGGTCGAGCTCGATCGCCCGCTGCAGCTCGGCGCTCAGCTCGTGTCGCTCCCGGATGACCTGGTGCATCTCCGGGTCGAAGATCGCAAAGGCCGATTTGCCGTTGGCCTTGGCCATGTACATCGCCGCGTCGGCGTTACGCACGAGGTCGGTTGCCCCGTCGGCGGCGTCGCGGGCGCTGGCGATCCCGACGCTCGCGGTCACGACCACGTCGCGATGTCCAAGGTGGTACGGCGCACGCAGCTCGCGGACGACCCGCTCCGCGATCACCTGGGATCGACGCAGGTCCGGTTCGTCGTCGGTCAGGATCGCGAATTCGTCGCCGCCCAGCCGGGCCACCAGGTCGGTATCGCGGACCAGCTGCGAGATGCGCTCCGTGACAGCGACCAGCAGGGCATCGCCCGCGGCGTGGCCAAGCGTGTCGTTGACGACCTTGAAGTCGTCGAGGTCGATGAACAGGACCGCCGCGACCCGGTCCAGCCGGCCCGGCGCGAATGGCGAGCCGAGGACCCGCTCGAGGGTCGCCTGGAAGGTCCGCCGGTTAGCAGCGCCGGTCAGCGAATCCCGCTCTGCCAGGTCCTGGACGTGGCGGAGCAGGACGGCGTTGCGGAGGTTCAGCGCGGCGAGCGACGCGAACTGCGACAGCATCGACACGACGCGCCGCTCGACGCCGCGCAGGCGGCGGATCGGCGGCTCCACGACGATCGCCCCGACCGGCCGGCCGTCGGCGAGCAGCGGCGCGACAAGCAGCCTTTCCGCGCCCGGCAACAGGCCGCAAAGGAACGGGTCGCGCTCCGGGTCGAGCGCTCGGACCGGCAGGATCTCGTGGTGGTCCCAGGCGTGGCGAACGATCCAGTCGGGCTCGACGGCCACCGTCGGGGGCGCCGCTACGCCGACCGCGGCGAGCACCACGACCCGGTCGTCGGTCGCGGCGAGGACCACGCCGCGCCGGAAGCCGAAACGCTCGGTGAGACCTTCCACGACGATCCGCGCCTGGGCCATCGGATCCGAGATCGCGTCCAGCCGGGCGCCGACGTCGACCAGCGCCTGGAGGTCGGCACGCCGGTTCCGCAACTCCCGCTCGTTGAGGGCCGAGAAGAGCGAGGTCGCGAGCGCGAACAGCCAGAACGACGTCACGTTGAGGACGGGCATCCGGTCGAACTCGATCGCGACGCCCGGCGCGACGTCCACCGGCGGGACCAGGCGAGCGGCCTGTGCGTAGAGGACGACGAACAGCAGCAGCGAATGCCAGAGGGCGATCTTCAGCCCCGTCCGATAGGACGCCAGGAGGGAGACCGCCACGAGGTGCAGGTAGACGAGGAAGCGGAACGGGCTCTGGGTGCCGCCAGTCGCGTACATCACTCCCGCCAGGTAGAGCCCGTCGAGGAGCAGTACCCCGCTGAGGATCCAGTATCCGAGGCGGCCGAACCGACGACGAGCCCATTCCGCACCGGCCGACACCACGAGGTAGCCGACCGTCCAGGCCATGACCGTCCCGATCGGCACCCCGAGGGCCTCCGGGCGGAGGGCCGCCCATGCGGCGACGATCGCACCGAACGCGAGGCGAAGGACCAGCAGGTGCCCCATCCGTTCGCTGACAGCGGAGAAGTCGGCGCGGGTGGGCTGGAAGGTCACAGCTGATCCTCTTCGACGAAGTCGAG
>JAPVSP010000127.1:0-4200 GCA_047519685.1 Chloroflexota bacterium | reverse complement strand
CGGAACGCCCGCTCCGACAGTCGTCGGCCCGTAGCCAACACGCCGGCGAGCCCCGCGCACGACCCGTTCCTCGACGTGAGCATCTCCCCGCCGGGGACCGCCTGCCAATGACCTTCCCAGGCCGCTCACGAGGCCCCCGTTCAGGCGGGGGCCTCGTCATGTCTGGTCCTCGTCAGGATCCACGCCACGACTGTCAACCGATCGGATTGCGGCTGGCGCAGCGCGAAGCCGTTCATCGCCCGCCACTTCACCGGCTGGCGTGGGCCGAGGAGGAGGATCCTCGGCGGCGAGCTGGCCGGACAGGTCGAAACTGTTGGCGCAGCCGTCAGCGAGTTCACGGTCGGTGACCGCGTCTTCGGCGCCGTCGGCTTCGGCGCACACGCGGAGTTCATCGCCATACGGGCGGATCGGCCGCTGGATCACTTGCCGGCCGGCGTGACCTTCGAGGAGGAGGGGGCGGACGGGCAACGTCGTCCTGACCGTCGGCGGCGACCGGGGGACATAGGGAGCCGTCAAACGTATCGGGGGGCGGGGTCGAGGACATCGACACAAGGGGCCCGGGCGCGCACACTCCGACGACGTCGGGTTGCCGTCCGGCGGCCGCAGGATGAGCGCCACCAGGGCGCGAGTAGCGAGGAACTCGGGTGTCTCAAGCCGAACGCGACCCGGTGACCCGAGGCATCCGCGAGCTCGAAGCGGCCAAGGAGACCAGGACCGTCGGCATCCGGCGGCCTCGCATCGACTCGCGCGAGAAGGTCACGGGTACGGCTCGCTACGCCGGGGATCTCAGCCAGCCCAGGCTGCTCCACGCCCGCGTCGTCCCCAGCCTGTATGCCCACGCGCGCATCCGCGCCGTGGACGCGGCGGCCGCCCTGGCTGTGCCGGGTGTGGTGGCCGTCCTGACCGCCCGCGATCTGCCGATCGTCGGCCACGGCGAGGAGCGGAGATTCGAGCCGTTGGTCCGTGACGAGGCAGTGTTCGCCGGACAGCCGGTGGCACTCGTCATCGGCGAGACGGAGACCGCTGCCGAGGATGGTGTCGGCCTGGTCCAGGTGGATGCGGAGCCCCTCGAGCCCGTGGTCGATCTCCTCGCAGCGATCGAACCGAGCGCGCCGCTGGCCCGTATGGCTGCCTCACGCGAGCCGGGCCAGGGGATCGCTGGCGCCGAGCAGGGCGACGCGACGCAAGGCGAGGACGACCCTGAAGCGAAGGTCTCGGGCAATGTCTTCAGCCGGCACCGAGAGGATCGTGGCGATCTTGCCGAGGCCTTCGCGCGCTGCGACGCGATCGTGGAAGGTCGCTTCCGCACGAGCTGGGTGTACCAGGCGTACATGGAGCCGCACGCCGCGACCGCCTGGATCGAGCCGGACGGCACGCTGGCCGTGACGACCAGCACTCAGGGCACCTTCTTCACCCGGAACGAGCTGGCCAAGATCCTCGGCCTCCCGCCGCGCAAGGTCCGAGTGACCGCGGCCACGATCGGTGGCGCCTTCGGCTCGAAACAGGTCCTCCTCGAGCCGCTGGTCGCCGCGGCGGCCCTCCGCCTTCGCTCGCCGGTGCGGCTGGTGCTGACCCGCATGGAGGACTTCGCCGCGACGAATCCCGCGCAGGGCCTGGTCATCGACCTCCGGATCGGAGCACGGCGCTCCGGCCGGTTCGAAGCGCTCGAGGCGCGCCTGACCTACGACGCGGGCGCGTACCCCGACTGGTCCTGGGAGTGGTTCGCGGCTCAGCTCATCACGGGGCCGTACCGCTGGCCCGCCTTCGACGTCCTCGCCCTCGGGGTGCGCACCAACCGGTTCGGGACGGGCAACTACCGAGCGCCAACGGGTCCGCAGGGGGCCTTCGCGCTCGAGTCGCTCGTCGACGAGCTCGCCGAACGCCTCGGGCTCGATCCAGTCGAGCTCCGCTCGGCGAACATCGTCGTCGAGGGCGACCCGATGGCAGACGATGAGCCGTGGCCGCGGATCGGGGCCCAGGAGTGTCTCGCACGACTGCGCGGGCACCGGCTGTGGACCGGGCGCGACGATCTGCCACCGGGTGAGGGCGTCGGCCTGGCGATCGGTGTCTGGCCTGGATCCAGGGAGCCCGCCACGGCCGTCTGTCGACTCGAGCCGGACGGCACGATCAGCATCATCACCGGCGTCGTGGACATCAGCGGGGCCACGAGTGCGTTCGCCACGATCGCCGCCGAGACGTTCGGCCTCCCGGTGGAGGCCGTGACCGTCATCACCGCGGACACGGCGTCCGCTCCTCAGTCGCCCTCGAGCAACGCCAGCGCCATCACGTACGCCTCCGGACCTGCCGTGCGGCTGGCGGTCGCCGAGGCGCGCGATCGGCTCCTGCGGGTCGCCGCGGATGAGTTCGAGATCGAGCCAGGCGACCTGGAGATCGTCGACGGGATCGTTCGGCCACGTGGCTCGCCGCATGTCGGCCGCCCGGTCGCCGAGTTCGCGAGGGAGCTCAGCGAGTCCTTCGGGGCGGAGCATGCGCCGGTCGAGGGGCACGCCGCGACGGCGCACTCCGCCGGCGCGCCATCGGCCACCGGTCATCTCGCCCACGTCCGCGTGGACGAGGAGACCGGTTCGGTCGAGCTGCTCGGATACGCCGTGGTCCAGGACGTGGGCCGGGCACTCGATCCCGCGCTCGTCGAGGGGCAGATGCTGGGCGGGACCGTACAGTCGATCGGCCTGGCGCTCTACGAGGCGCTCGTCCACGACGAGCATGGGCAGCTGCTGACCGGCAGCTTCCTGGACTACGCGGTCCCGAGGGCCGCCGTGCTTCCCCGCATCGATACCCTGCTCGTCGAGGTACCCGCACCGGAGGGACCCTTCGGAGCCAAGGGGATCGGGGAGGCGTCGATCCTTCCCGGCCCCGCCGCCATCGCCAATGCGATCGCCGCCGCGACCGGCCTGCGGATGCGAGAGCTGCCGATGACCGCGCGGCGCATCTGGGCGGCCACCGAGACGACGGGACGGCCGCCCACCTCTTCGTCGCGCAGGTGACTTGACCGTCGCGAAACGCCCGCACGGGAGGTCATGTCCAACGCGGGCGAGTGCCTCCGGCCTGGGTCGGCTCGAACGGCGGCGTCGCCCGGCCAGGTAGCCTCATTCACCACGTCACGCGGGCACCGTCGTCCTCCGCGCGTGCCCGGGCCGCAGTGGCGTCGGTCAGGCCGGCGCTCCCTGTGACGCCCGACCAGAAGTCCACGGCGGCGCGCTCATAGAGGAGGCCCATGCGCACGGTCTCCCCGCGCCAGCGCTCGGCGGTGCGGTGGCCCGGGCCGGCTTCGCGAGGTCCTCGGTCGAGGCGCTGGTCCTCCTGATAGTCGGCGAGCCTCGCGCGATGGATCGCCAGCTGCTCGGCGGCGATGGCCAGTCGCGCCTCGGGCGGTCCGAGATCGGCGAAGAAGAGCTGCAGAAGCCCGGGGTCGCGCAGCTCGGTCGGCTCCCTCGACGGCCGGGTAAGCCAGGCCCCAAGGGCGGCCTGCCCGGCCTGGGTGATCGTGAAGATGCGGCGTCGGCGCCCGCCCTCCTCGCGCCGCTCGCTGAGGAGCCCGAGGTCTGCCAGGCGGGCGGGCTCGCCGTACAGGAGAGTGTGCGGGAACGACCAGAAGTGGCCGAGCGTCGCGGCGACGTGGCGCTTGAGCTCATACGGCGTGGACGGACCCTCCCGCGCCAGCAGGCCGAGCACGAGGTACGAGGTGGGAGTCAGCTGTTCCATTGACATACTTCGTACTGTACCATACGATATACATGGTTCAAGGCAAACCATCGCCACATTGACGACCCTTGCCGGCTGAGCCGCAAGGTAGACCCATGAGCATGAACACCTGGACCATCGACTCCGCGCACTCCGGAGCGAGCTTCTCTCTGAAACACATGACGGTCGCCACAGTCCGCGGCCACCTCGCGGGCCTGGTGGGCGCGATCGACTTCGATGAGTCGGCGCCCGAGCGCTCCTCGGTCGAGGTGCGCATCCCGACCGCCACCATCAGCACCGGCATGGAGGCGCGCGACAACCACCTTCGCTCCGGCGACTTCCTCGGCGCGGAGGAATTCCCGTTCATGGTGTTCAAGAGCACAGGGATCGAGCCCGACGGCGAGGCCTTCAAGATCCATGGCGACCTGACCATCCGCGACGTCACCCGGCCGGTCGTGCTCGATACGACCTTCGACGGAATGGTGCCTGCGATGCAGG
>JAPVSP010000126.1:0-1614 GCA_047519685.1 Chloroflexota bacterium | reverse complement strand
GCGCTCGAGCGGCTCGAGGCGTTCGCCTCCCGGGCGCTGCGCTGACCCGGGTCGCCGCCCCCCGGCCGACCCCCGGCTAGGCGTCGTCCGCCGGCATCGCCGCGAACGTGTCGAGGAAGCGCGCCGTGATCCGGGCGGCCGCGCCCGCCAGGTCGAGGCGGTAGTTCTCGTCCGGCGCGTGGGCCATGCAGTCGAGCGTCCCACCGCCCAACGTGACCTGCGGCACGCCGTCCCGGCCGCAGACCTGCCACATCGGAGCCGTGCCCGCCATCGACGGGGTCACGGTCGCCGGGCCACCCACGACCGCCTCCGACGCGGCGATCGCCGCCCGGACGATGGGGTGGTCGATCGGCGTCCAGTACGGTCGCGCGGAGGCGTGGGCCGGCTCGATCGCCACGTCGGCGAAGCCCCGCCGATCGAGGTGAGCGCGCAGCGCCGCCTTGACCCGCTCGGGGTCCTGGTCCGGCACGAGCCGGATGTCGAGTCGCGCCCGGGCCTCGGCGGGCACGACGTTCCGCCAGACCGGCCCGTTCGAGCCCGCCCGGATCGCCTGGATGTTGGCTGTCGGCTCGAAGGCCAGCGCCTCCATCGCGTCGGCTCCCTCGAGGCCGCCCCGGAGCCGGCCGACCCCGTAGGCGCGGCGCAAGTCCTCGAGGTCGTGGGTCGGCAGCGACCGGACATGGGCGACGGCCGCATCGGATGGTCGCCGGATGTCGTCGCGGAACCGGTCGATGATGACGGCTCCACCGTCATCATGGAGCGTCGCGAGGGCGGCCACCAGGCGGACGGCCGCGTTCGGGACGAGCGTCGCGTGGCCGGAGTGGATGTCCGAGCCCGCGGTGCGCGCAAGGAGCTCGACCGCAAGCATGCCCCGGACGCCGCAATCGATCCAGGGATGTCCGATCGCGTCCACGCCGCCGCCCTCGATCAGGGCGCCATCGGCTCGGCGCAGCTCCGGCCGAAGGTCGAGCAGCGCGTCGAGATGCTCGGAGCCGCTCTCCTCCTCGCCCTCGACGAGGAAGCGGACGCGGCAGGGCAACTCGCCGATCGCCTCGAGGTAGGCCTCGACGCCCCAGATCCTCGACAGCAGCTCGCCCTTGTTGTCGGTCGCGCCCCGCGCGTACAGCCGGCCGTCGCGGATCGCCGGCTCGTACGGCGGCACGGTCCAGAGCTCGAGCGCGCCGGCTGGCTGGACGTCGTAGTGCTGGACGAGGTTCAGCGTCCGTGGCCCGTTCCCGATCTCGCCGACGACGAGAGGCGGGACCCCGTCGAGCCGCACGACCTCGACCGTCGCGCCGAGCGCGCGCAGGCGCTCGACGGTCCAGTCGGCCGCGCCCTCGAGCGCCGCCGCGTCGTCCGCCTCCGACGGGAAGCGGCAGAGCTGGACGAGCTCCTCCGTCCAGCGGTCGAGCCGTCCCTCGACCAGCCGGTCGACCCCGTCGAACTCGCTCACTCGAAGCTCCTCTCGTTCGCTCGTGCCCCCGCGGCCCGGGCCGACCGGGCCGACGTGCGACGAGGGAGAGGATAGGCCGCCCTCAGGCGCGCTTCCGCGCCAGGTCCAGGAAGGGAAGCTCCACGACCGCCGCGCCGACCCGGCCGCGCCGCCCCTCGACG
>JAPVSP010000125.1:0-10081 GCA_047519685.1 Chloroflexota bacterium | reverse complement strand
GCGCGTCGCCGCCGATCTCGAGCGTCGCCGGGACCGCGGGACGGCTGCGCTTGGCGCGCGTGACGCTGACGGCCATCGTCTCCCATTCGAGCGCGCCGGTTGGATCGTGGCTGCGACCGGCGTAGAGCGAATCTAGGCGCGGCCGACGACCGGTCGGCAGTGCATCGAAGGTCCCGGTGCGGGCCGGTACTCCCCGCCGATGCCGGGCGCCCGCCCGGCAGACCATCGGACGAGCCCGGGGCTGGAGCGCGGCCGGTGCCCCATACTCGGTGCGTGCGGCTCGAGCTGACGAAGCGAGGCGACTACGCGGTCCGCGCGATGCTGGCCCTGGCGGTCCCGGACGGGCCGGGCCTGCGGAGCGTGTCGCGGATCGCCGAGCGGATGGCGATCCCACCGCGCTTCCTGCCCCAGGTGATGCGCGACCTGGTCGCGGCGGGGCTGGTCGAGGCCGAGACCGGTCGGAGCGGGGGCTATCGGCTCGCCAGGCCGGCCGGGTCGATCAGCCTGCTCCAGATCGTGGAGGCGGCCGAGGGAGACACCCGCCGCCAGACCTGCGTGCTGCGCGGCGGGCCGTGCGGCCGCGACGGATACTGCGCGGTCCACCCGGCCTTCGCCGGGGCGCAGGAGGCGGTGGTCGAACGGCTCGGCGGCGCCACCCTGGCCTCGGTCGCCGAGGTGTTCGCCTCATTCCCGCCGTTCGACCCGCGACTCCCTGGGACCCGTCCGGGCCCCCTTCGGAGCGCCCCCGACCGCTGAGCGGCCGGCCTGGCCGGCGACCGGGCGCGGGGGCGCTCGCGCGGCGATCCGGCTAGCTGCCGGCCTTGAAGATCCCGATGGCGCCCCGGCCGACGAAGTTGAACGCGTGGGTGACCATCGGATACATCCCGTTCTCCTGCGGGCTGAACTCGATGATCGCGCCCTGGGCGGGCGAGAGATCGACCGCCTGCGAACCCCAGCCGCCCGCGTTGCCCTTCACGAGCTCGATCCCCTCCTTGATGACCGTATCGAAGATCGTGCCGACCACGTGGAACGAGCTGTCGATGTTGGGCCCGGCATCGAGGACGAACACGCGGACGCGTCCCCGGGTCGGCACCGCGATCGGGTTGTCCTTGTACTGGTTGGCGACCCCGTTGAAGACCACGAAGTCGGGCGCGGGCGCCGCGGCGTTCGCCTTCGCGTAGTCGGCCGGCTGGGCCTGGGCGCCGAGGTACCACTCGCTCTGGACGAGGGCGACCTCCTTGTCGACCCTGGGCAGCCCGCCCTTCGGCTCGACGATGACCATCCCGAACATCCCGTTGGCGATGTGCCACAGCGCCGGGGCCGTCCCGCAGTGGTACATCCACACGCCGGCGTAGTCGGCCGTGAACGTGTAGGTGAACGTGTCGCCGGGCTTGATCTCGACCATCTGATGGTCCATCGCGGTCTGGCTGGCGTGGAAGTCGATGGAGTGGCTCATCGTCGACTGGTTCGTCAGGTGCACGCGGACCGTGTCGCCGAGGTGGACCCGGATCGTCGGTCCGGGGACGGTGCCGCCGAAGGTCCAGGCATGGACGACGTACCCCTTGGCGACCGTGATGTCCTTGTCGACGATCGGCAGGTCGATGTCGTGGACGGTGCCCGGCAGCAGGCTCGGGGCGGTCGCGTCCCGCAGGACGTACGGCGGCGCGTTGGGGTCCGGGGAAGGGGTGGCGGACGTCGCCGTCGCCGATCCACCGGCCGGCGCCGGTGAGGCCGGGCTCATGCTCATCCCGGCGGTCGACCCGGAGCCATCGGGGCTCGGTGACGGCTGGGCCGCCGCCGTCACCCCGGCGGGCGGCGAGGCCGCGGCGCTCGGGTCGGCCGGCGTGAACGTCCAGCCGGCGCCAGCGGCGGAGGCGCAGCCGGCGAGCGACAGCGATGCCAGGGCCACGAGCCCGAGGAGGAGTGTCCGTGTGGGCTTCATCGCATGGTCCTTTCCGGGCGCGTCCGCCCAGCGATGGTGTCGTCCACCGAAGGGCGGCCGACGATGTCCGCGAGTGATGCATGGGCGAGGGCGCCGACGAAGGCTTGCTGAGCGCCCGAGATCGCGTGGTGGACCGCGCACGGGTCGTTGGGCGCGCACGGGCCGGTCTCCAGGGCGCAGTCCTCGGGCACGGTCGGCCCCTCGACGGCCTCGATGACCTCCAGGAGGGAGAGCCCCTCCGGCCGACGGGCGAGGCGATAGCCGCCGTGCTTGCCGTTCGTCGCCTCGACGAGGCCCGCGCGGGCGAGGTCGCCGAGGACGTGGGGCAGGAAGTGGGGCGGGATGTCCATCGCCTCGGCGATCCGTCGGCTGGACACCGGGGCGCTGCCATCCGATCGGGCGAGGCAGAGGAAGGCCCGGATCGCGTAGTCCGTCCGCTTCGTGAGCGCCAGCCGCATCCTCGTCCTCCGGGTCGTTGATACACACACTAAGTTAGTCAGTGTTTGTTGTCAAGACCCGACCGTCGCCGGCGAGGCGACGATGGGACGGCCGGACGGGCGGCTCAGGCCTCCGGGACGGTGAGCGCTCTGGCGAGCAGACCGAGCGTCGCGAGCAGGCCCGCCCCGTAGACGGCGGCGCCGAGGACGCTGGCCCACTCCACGCCGGCGAGGGCGCCCGACGTTGCCAGGGCGACGCCACCGTCGAGCAGGGCGAGGCGGCTCGAGGCGGCCCGCCCGAGCAGGGCCCGCTGACGGCCGTGGCGGGCCGGACCACCCGGTCCGATCGACGGGGCGAGGTGCGTCAGGGCGCCGAGGATCGCCAGGCCGACCCAGCCCCCCACGAGCGGCCCACCGGTCGAGACGATCGACCAGGCCGCCGGGTCCGCACCCGCCAGGGCGACCGGGCCGGCCGCCAGCGCCGCCGCGACGACGAACCAGGCGATCGCCGAGCCGAGCCCTCCCAGGATGAACCGGTGCCAGCCCGCATCGGTCGTCCAGCGGCCTGACGCCGCCCGGGTCCGCACGGCGAACCCCGCCAGGGCGAGCGCGCCGAGGAGGACCGAGAGCGCCCCGAGCCGGGCGAGGAGGTCGGCGATCGCGCGGGCGGGCGTCGCCGGATCGACGGCCGCGCCGACCAGCATCCCGGTCGCGACCAGCGGCGCCGCGACGGTGAGGCCGCCGATGGCCAGGTCCCCCGATCGGCGGACCGCGATGCGCGTCCCGGCGACGGTGGGCAGCAGGTGCACGAACGTCGCCGCGATGGCCAGGCTGACGAACCCGAGGAGGTTGAGCCAGGCGTGCGCCGCCTTCCCGGCCGGCCACACCGCGATCAGCGGCGGCCATCCGGACAGGTCGAGCGTGACCAGCAGCGCTCCGGCCGAGACGTCCGCGAGCGCGATGCCGTAGCCGAGGAAGACGGCCGGCTCGAGGGCCCGGCGTCGGTCGCCGAGGCCTCCGAAGGCGGCGAGCCCGACGAGCGCGACGCCGGCGACGAAGGCGGCTGCCCCGGCGGCGGCCAGCGCCGGGATGGCGGAGGGGTACCCGACGACGGCGGCGAGGGCCCCGCCCCCGACGAGGGCGATGGCGCCGAGCCGGAGACGCGGCGCGGCCGGTGGCGCCGCCGCGAGGGTGCGCGCGAAGAACGGCAGGACCGCCGCGATGGCCAGGCCCGCACCGCCGGCCAGGGCGAGGTGGAGGGGGAGCCAGACGCCGCGTCGGACCTCGGCCGGCAGGATCAAGGCCGCCAGGGCGGCCAGCAGGAGGGCGGCGGCCAGGGCGGCGCCCGCGACGGTGATCCGACGGTCGGTGGCGCGGTCGATCGTGGCCCGCGGTCGCACGGGCGGCGGCCCCGCCCCTAGCCGGACCCGGTGCGCCGGAGCACGACGACGGCCAGGATCCAGCCGAGGACCACGCTCGCGCCGTACGCCACGCACCAGGTGCAGATGGCGTGGATGACGAACAGCTCGAGGTAGCTCAGGTAGCCGACGACGAGGGTCGCCAGGATCCCGAGGCCGTAGGCCACGTACAGGGCGCGCCGGTCTCCGGCACGCCACCAGCCGAGCGTCGCGATCAGGACCACCGCCGAGTAGAGGACCCCGAAGGCGGCGACCGGGATCCCGAGCACCGCGCTGTAGACGCTGGACTGGACGGTCTCGCAGCCCCCGCTGATCGGGCAGGCCGGGGCCCCCCCGGCCAGGCGGACGACCAGGAGGTAGCCGGCGATCGCCAGACCGGCGGCGGCCAGCAGGACGAGGACCGGTGCGAGCCGGTCGGCCGGGCGGCCGGTGGTCACGGGCTCGGCGACGCGCCGGTGGCCGATGGCGAGGCGCTCGACGGCGCCGGCGACCCGCCGACGATCGCGCGGATCGCCGAGGCGAGCTGGTCGTAGGGCAGCGCGCCGACGTAGCGCGTCCCGTTGAGCTCGAGGGTGGGCGTGGAGTCGACCTTCGCCGCGACCGCCTGCTGTGTCGCGGTCTTGACCGCCGCCTGCTCGGTGCCGCTGTCCACGCAACTCGTCCAGGCCGTCATGTCGAGGCCGACGCTCTGGGCGATGGTCGTCAGCCGATCGCGCTTGAAGGCGCCCTCGTTCTCGCCATGCTGGTTCGCGAACAGCCAGTCGTGGTACTGCCAGAACTTGCCCTGCTGGCCGGCGCAGCGCGCCGCGGCGGCCGGCTCCACCGACTCGTCGTAGCTCTTGTCGACGGCCTTCGCACCCTGGAACGCCGCATCGAGGTAGACGATCCTCAGCGTCCCCGGCACGACGAAGTCGTTCCGGATCCGAGGCTCGACGTTGGTGGCGAAGTCGTCGCAGGCCGGGCACTGGAAGTCCGAGTAGATCTTCAGCGTCACCTTGGCGTCGGCCTTGCCGAGCGTCTGGCCATCGACCGGGACGCCGGCGGGCACCGCCTCGACGGGCGGGGCGAGCTTGGCCCCGGGGCTCGCCGACGTCTGCGTCAGGACGATGGCGCCGATGATGCCGAGGCCCACGACCAGGGCGGCGATCGTCGTGAGGACGGTCGGCGACTGCCACGCCGGTCGGCCTGCGGCCTTCACCTCTCGCTGGCGGCGGGTCTCGCGCTCGACCCGGCGGCGGTCGCGCCGGGTCTGCTGGGGGTTGGGTTCCGGTCGACGCGACAGGGTCGGGTCCTCCTGGCAGGACGTCACGGGACGCGACACGCGCATCCTAGCCGAGCCGCCCGGCACGTGGGGCGACGGGCCACGCCCGGCGGCTGAGACTCGGTATCATAAGCTGGCCGAGAACCCGTAGACTGGCCGACATGTCCTCCCTGCCCCCGGAGCCGAAGGCCGCGCTCCGTCCCGATCCTCACCTCCACCCGCACGATCACCCGGCCGAGCGCCATCTGGCCGATGTGACGGCGGGCGTCGATCCGAGCCATGCCCGCGCCCACGCCGACGTCTGGCTCTCGGACGTGAGCGCCGGCTACCTGACGCGTCCCGTCATCGAGGGCGTGAGCCTGGCGATCGAGCCCGGCACCCTCCTCGCGGTCGTCGGCCCGAACGGCGCCGGGAAGAGCACGCTCCTGAGGGTCATGGCCGGCCTCCTCCGACCGTGGAGCGGGCGGGTCGAGGTCCTGGGCCACCCACCCGGGCAGCAGGCCCGCCGGGTCGCCTACGTTCCCCAGGCCGAGCTCGTGGACTGGGCGTTCCCGGTCACCGTCGGCGACGTGGTGATGATGGGTCGCTATCCGCGACTCGGTCCGGTCCGCCGACCCGGGGCCGACGACCGGCGCGCGGTCCACGACGCGCTCGAGAAGGTCGGGATGGCCGCCCACGCGTCGACCCAGATCGGCCAGCTGTCGGGCGGCCAGCGACGACGCGTCTTCCTCGCCCGGGCGCTGGCCGGCGAGCCTGACGTCTACCTGCTCGACGAGCCGGTGACCGGGATCGACGTCACGACCCAGGAGGACCTCATGGACATCCTGGAGGGGGAGGCCCGTCGTGGCCGGACGGTCGTGGCGACGACGCACGACCTGGCCTGCGCGGCGCAGCGCTTCGAGCGAGTCCTGGCGATCAACCGGACGATCATCGCTCACGGCCCCTCGGCGCTCGTCCTGGACCCCGGCGTGCTCGCCCGGACGTATGGGGGCCACCTGCTCGTCCTGGCTGGCCAGGCGGTCGTCCTCGACGACGCGCACCATCACGACCAGGCGGCCCCCGGCGAACAACACTTCCACGAGGAAGGCGGCAAGGGGAGTCGCTCGTGATCGACGCGATCCTCGAGCCCCTCTCGCTGGGGCTCTTCGTCCGCGCCCTCGCCGCCTCGACGCTCGTCGGCATCGTCTGCGCCGTCGTCGGCACGTACGTCGTCCTGCGGGGCATCGCCTTCATCGGCGACGCCATCAGCCACGCCGCCTTCCCGGGCATCGTCGCCGCGTATCTGCTGAAGGGGCCGTTCTACCTCGGCGCCGGCGTCGCGGCCGTGGCGACCGCGGTCGCCATCGGGTTCGTCGCTCGGCACGCCCGCATCCGCCAGGACACCGCGATCGGGGTCCTCTTCTCGGGGATGTTCGCGCTCGGGGTCTTCATGTTCAGCACGATCCAGGGCTACGTCGCCGACCTGTTCAGCTTCCTGTTCGGCAACGTCCTGGCCATCGGGCCGAGCGACCTGCTCGGGCTCGCCCTCCTCAGCGCGATCGTCCTGCTCGCCGTCCTCCTGCTCTGGAAGGAGCTGCTGTACGCGACGTTCGATCCGCTGGGCGCCGGAGCGTCCGGCTTCCGCGTCGAGCTGATCGAGTCCGTGTTCCTGGGTCTCGTCGCGCTGACCATCGTCATCAGCCTCCAGGCGGTCGGGATCATCCTCGTCGTCGCGATGCTCGTCACCCCGGCCGCGACCGCCCAGCTCCTGACCGTGCGCTTCGGGCGGATGATGGCGATCGCCGTGCTCGTGGGCATCGGCTCGGCGGTGGTCGGGCTCTACCTGTCGTACTGGCTGGAGGCGGCGAGCGGCGCGACGATCGTGCTCGTCGAGACCGCGGCCTTCCTCATCGCGCTCCTCCTCGGGCCGCGGACGGGCCTCCTCGCGCGTCTCCGCCGGGCGACGAGCGTCCCGGAGCGCCTCGAGGGGCCGACGCCGTCGGCGGCCGCGTGAACGATCCGGCGACGCTCGTCGGCGTCCTCGACTCGGCCGGCTACCGGCTCACGGGGCCGCGCCGGGCCGTCGCCGAGCTCGTCGCGGGCCGGACCGGCCACTTCAGCGCCGCCGACCTGGTCGCCGACGCCCGGGAGCGCCGGCTGGGGATCGGGCGCGCGACGATCTTCCGCTCCCTCGAGCTCCTCGTCGGGCTCCGGGCCGTCGAGCGGGTGGACCTGCCTTCCGGCGGTCATGCGTACGTCGGCTGCGCCCCCGCGCACCATCACCACGTCATCTGCACTCGCTGCGGTCGATCGTCCGAGGTCGAGGACTGCGGGATGGGCGATGTGGCCCGGGAGGTCGCGCGACGGTCGGGCTACCGCGTCGACGCCCACCGGCTCGAGCTGTTCGGGACCTGCCCGGATTGCCTCGCGGGGACGCCGGACCGCCCGGGCCCCAGCCGGGGTGCGCCATGAGCCTGACCGGGCCGCGTCGGGGCGCTCGACGCCACGGCCGCATGCCCGCCGTGCTGGCGGCGCTCACGATCCTGCTCGGGGCGTGCTCGGCCGGCTCGTCGCCGAGCGGCTCCGGGCCTGCCCCGGGAGCGATCCAGGTCGTCGCCACGACGACGGTCCTGGCGGACCTCGTCCGCCAGGTCGGCGGCTCCCGGGTCGACGTCTCCAGCCTGGTCCCGAAGGGCGGCGAGGTCCACACGTTCGATCCCAACCCCTCGGACGCCCAACGGCTGGTGCGCGCCCGGCTGATCGTGATGAACGGGCTGGGCCTTGACGACTGGCTCGCCGACCTGGCGACGAAGGCCGGCGTCTCCGCCCCCATCGTCCGCCTCGGCGAGGACCTGGCCGGGGTGAGCTACCTGACCCATGACGGCCAGCCGGCCGCGACCGGGGCGGCGACAGTCAACCCGCACCTCTGGCTCGACGTGGCGTATGCCGAGCGCTACGTCGCCAAGCTCACGGCGGCGCTCAAGACGGCCGACCCGGCCGATGCGACGGCCTTCGATCAGGGGGCCGCCGCGTACACCGCGCGTCTGGCCGACCTCGACGCCTGGGTGCGCTCGACCACCGGCGCCATCCCGGCCGCCGACCGCAAGGTCGTCTCGTTCCACGACGCCTTCCCGTACTACGCGGCCGCGTACGGGCTGACCGTCGTCGGGACGGTCGTGGAGGCGCCCGGCCAGGACCCGAGCGCCGGCCAGGTCGCGGCCCTGGTCAGGACGATCCGGGATGAGGGCGTGAAGGCGATCCTCAGCGAGGCGCAGTTCAGCCCGGCGCTCTCGAAGACGATCGCCGACGAGACCGGGGCGACGGTCGTGTCCGACCTCTATACCGACTCGCTCGGGGATGCGCCGGCCGACACGTACGAGGGCATCGTCCGCTGGGACACGGAGCGGCTCGTCGCGGCGCTGAGGTAGCCCGGGGCGTCCCGGCCCCGGCGACGGGTGCGGCCCGCGCCCTCTGGCCGGGACCATCGGAGCGGACCGGATGGCCCGAACGTCCCGCACGGACCTGAAACCTTCCCGGCCGCCGGTGTCTCGGACAGGTCAGACAGCCAGCACCGCCGGGGGTCCGATTGTCTGCTCGCCTTGCCGTCGCCGCCACCCGGTCGTCATGCGACTGAGCGGCCGCGCCTTCACCGTCCTCGCCGCCATCGTGGGCCTGGTCATCGTGGTCGCGACCGACCAGGTCGTCCCGGCCAGCTCGGCCCATCAGGCCCAGCTGCGGATCTGGCTGGCCGGCCGCGCCACCGGCATCACGGCGTACCTGCTCCTGACCGTCCAGGTCGTGCTTGGGCTCGTGCTGAGCCACCCGACGAACCAGACGACGTGGAAGCTCTCCAAGCGGCTGTTCCCCTGGCACGAGAACGCCTGGGTCTTCGTCATCGCGTTCCTCGCCGCGCACGTCGTGAGCCTCGCCGTCGACCCGTACGCGGGGGTCGGGATCGGCGGCGCGATCGTGCCGGGCCTGTCGAGCTACCGGAGCTCGGCCGTCGCCCTGGGGACGCTCGGGCTCTACGCGCTCCTCGTGACGGGCCTCTCGGCGCGCTACACGAAACGCCTGCCGCCCGGCATGTGGCTGCGGATCCACCGGTTCAGCTTCGTCGTGTTCGGGCTGGCCTGGGTCCACGGCCTCCTGGCGGGCACGGATTCGAGCGGGCTGCTGCCCGTCTACGTCCTCACCGGCACGGCCGTCCTGGCCGCGCTGGCCTATCGCTACTGGGTCTCTCGACGGAGCCGGCCGGCCCCGTCGTTCTCGGAGGTCATCGCCCGATGAGCACCCTGCCCACGCGTCTTCGCCGGCTCACGGTCGTCGCCGGGGTCGTCGCCAGCCTCGCGCTCGGCGTGGCCACCATCCGGGCCGCATCCGAATGGACCGCCGCCTCGGCACCCCTGGGCGTGGCGCCCGACAGCGCGGGATCGCTCCAGGCCCGGCTGCAGGAGGAGCAGGCTCGCTCGGCCAGCCTCCAGGACCAGCTCGCGAGCCTGACGGCCCGGACGACGGAGCTGGCGGCGGCCCTGGAGGCGGCGCGGGGCCAGGTCGCGGCCGACGGCGGCCACGCCGCCGACCTCCAGGCGAAGCTCGACGCCGCCAAGGCGCGCCTCCAGCAACTCGACCAGCAGGTGGCCCAGGCCCAGGCGGCGCTCGCCGCCCGCGCGGCCGCACCGCCGGCAGCGCCGGCGCCGGCGAGCGGGTCCGAGGGAGGCGGCGAGGGCGGCGATGACTGAGGCCCTCCGGCCACACCCGGGCGCGCTCGGCCTCCCGGGCCGGCGCGAGGCGACACAAGGCACCGGGGTCCCGCACCGCGGGTCCCCCGCCGACGCTCCGCCGGGCGCAAGGTCCACCGCAGGCCCGCTCGCCCGGCCGAAGGCCGTCGCCGCGGCGACGACGAAGGCCGACGCGCGGCGGCCCTACCACCTCGGGGTGTTCCTCGGCCTCTCGGCGGGTGCCTACGCCGTGTCGCTCGCGGGCGTCACGGCGTTCCAGTCGTCGACCGAGGCCGCGACCGCGGCCGAGCGTGCGCCGATCGCCT
>JAPVSP010000124.1:0-6994 GCA_047519685.1 Chloroflexota bacterium | reverse complement strand
GTAGCGCGTCACGAGCCCGACCCGAGCGCCCGCCGCAGCCCGGTCCCCAGGTACGAGCGATGGCCGACCAGCACGAGCGCGACGACGCCGACCACCCCGGCGACGATCTCGATCGGGCGGCCGGCGAGGATCGCGACGAGGGGCGCGACCGCCACTCCGGCGGCCAGGCCGGGCATCGTGCGCCGGGTGATCGCGGCGACGGCCCCGAAGCCGGCGAGCGAGGCGGCCGCGGTGAGCGGATCGGCGACGAGCACCGCCCCGAAGGCCGGGGCGATCCCTCGGCCGCCCCGGAACCCGGACCCCAGCGGCCAGATGTGGCCCGCGACCGCGGCGGACATCGCCGGCGCGAGCCAGGCGGGCGACAGGGCGAGGCCGACCAGGGCGGCGACGGCCCCCTTGAGGACGTCGAGGGCACCCGTGGCGAGCCCCCAGCCCGTCCCCAGCTGCCGGGCGACGTTGCGACCCCCCGTCCTCCCGCTGCCGAGCGCTCGGATGTCCCGGCCCGTCCGCCACCGCACGACGAGGGAGCCGAACGGGATCGATCCCAGGCCGTAGGCGAACGCCGTGACCGCCACGCCCAGGATCACGGCCCGAGTCGGCTACGGCCGTGAGAGCCCGGGCACGACGTGGCCGCCGAGCACCTTCCGGGCGGCCTCCGGATCGTCCGTGGCGAAGGCGACGTGGACGTGGTCCTCGGAGCGCTCGAGGGTCATCGCGGCGTCGATGTTCACCCCGGCCTCGCCGAGGCGCCGGGTGGCCCGGGCAAGCGAGCCCGGCTCGTCGGCGAGCAGCGCCGAGACGAGCTCGACCTCGCGGACGGCGTGGCCCGTGCCGCTCAGCGCGCGCCGGGTCGCGGCATCGTTGTCGGTCACCAGCGCGGCGGTCGCGTGGTCGCCGTAGCTCATGCCGATGAAGCTGGTGACGTTGACCCCGGCCCGAGCGATGACCTCGGCGACCGTGGCGAGCTCGCCCGGCCGATTGCGAAGCTCCACGATGAAGGCCTTCACGAGCCACCTCCGGATCCGTCAGGCCGTGGATCGGGCCCGGTCGCCCGCAGCGGAGGACCGGCTGCCGGTGAACGGCGAGGGCGCCTCAAGTGTGAGGCCACGGTCAACGGCCGCTCGCGACTCGCGGCCCGCCCCCGCCGCCCCGCGGCTCCCGCTCCGGGCGCTCCGCGGGCCGGGGACGAGGCGTATGGTTGGCCGGATCGGATCGCGCCGACCGGCGTCCCGTGTCGACCGCCCGGCGGCGCGGATCGGGGCAGGAGGAGGCTCCGGCGATGACGCTCGCGCTGCCCGCGTCGGCGCCGGCCTCGGAGTCCGATCGTCCCCGCGGGCTCACCGCGTCCGAGGTCGCCGCCCGGCGGGCCGCCGGAGAGGGCAACGACTACCGGCAGCCCACCAGCCGCACGTACGTCGAGATCCTCCGCCAGAACGCCTACCCGGGGATCAACGGCCCGCTCATCGTCATCTCCCTCCTCCTGCTCGCCGCCGGGATGGTCGTCGAGTCGCTCCTGACGGCCGGACCGGTCCTGGCGAACATCGGGATCGGGGTCGTCCAGGAGGTCCGCGCGAAGCGCAAGCTGGACCGGATCGCGCTCCTCACGCGACCCCGGGTCACGGTCGTCCGGGACGGGCTGGAGCGCGAGGTCGATCCGGCGGAGATCGTCCGCGGCGACCTGCTCGTGGTCCGCCGCGGCGACCAGCTCGTCGTGGACGGGACGCTCGCCGGAGACGGGTCGGTCGAGCTCGACGAGTCCCTCCTGACCGGCGAGTCCGACCCGGTGGCGAAGCGGGCCGGCGACCCGGTGTTCTCGGGCACGGCGGTCATCAGCGGGACCGGGCTCTTCGTCGCCGAGCGGGTGGGCCGGTCGAGCGTCGCCAACCGTCTGCTCGACGAGGCGCGCGCCCTGCGCAAGGAGCAGACGCCGCTCCAGCGGGAGATCGCGCGGACGATCTGGGCCGTCGCCGGGCTGGTGGTCCTGGCGGCGTTCCCGGTCGCGCTGGCGATCCCCTCGCTCGACCCGCAGTACCTGAGCAGCGAGACCCTCCAGGCCGCGGCCGTGCTCGTGACGCTCGTCCCGCAGGGCCTGGCGATCATGGTCACCGTGACGTACGCCGCGGGCGCCCTGCGGATCACCCACCTCGGCGCGCTCGTCCAGCAGCAGCGGGCCGTCGAGTCGATGAGCCGCGTGGACACCCTGTGCCTCGACAAGACCGGGACGCTGACGACGCAGCGGATCTCGTTCGAGGGCGCCGAGCCGGTCGGAGCGGAGGGGACCGGACCGGACGGAGACGAGGTCCGGCGGCTGCTCGCCGTGTTCGCCGCGAGCACCACCGCCCGCAACCGGACCACCGACGCCCTGGCCGTCGCGCAGCCGGGCATCGCCATCCCGCTGGCGGAGGAGATCCCGTTCGCCTCCGAACGACGCTGGTCGGCCCTGCGGTTCGCCGATCCGGGGGCGTCGGCCGCGCAGGTCGCCGCCGTCCCGGGATCCTCCGGCTCAGGGCTCCCGGCGCTCTCCGGGGACGCATTCGTCCTCGGCGCTCCGCTGGCCCTCGTCCCGGCGATCGGCCAGGACCACGCGGAGCTGCGGGAGGGGCTCGCGACCCGGGTCGCGGAGCTGGCCGCGACCGGGCGCCGGGTCCTGCTCTTCGCCCGGGCACCGGCGGAGGCGCCGCTGCGCGATGCGGCGGACCAGCCGGCCCTGCCACCGGGCCTCCGGCCGCTCGCCCTGCTCACCTTCACCGAGGAGCTCAGGGGCGACGCGCACGAGACCCTCGGTCGGCTCGTGCGGGCGGGCGTCCACCTGAAGGTCATCTCCGGCGACGACCCGACGACGGTCGAGGCGATCGGTTCGCGGGTCGGGCTCTCGGTCGAGGGGACCACCCTGGCCGGACCCGACCTGGTCGGCCTCGACGACGATGCGCTGGCGGATGCCGCGGACCGCTCGAACGTGTTCGGGCGGGTCGACCCCGGCCTGAAGGCGCGCCTGGTCGGCGCGCTCCGTCGGCGGGGCCACTACGTCGCGATGATCGGGGACGGGGTGAACGACCTCCTGCCGCTCCGACGTGCGCAGCTGGGCATCGCCATGGAGAGCGGCAGCCCGGCGACGCGCGGCGCGGCGGACCTCGTCCTGCTCGGGGACGCGTTCGGCGTCCTGCCGCGCGCGGTCGTCGAGGGGCAGCGGATCATCGCCGCGATGGAGGCGACCCTCGTGCTCCTCCTGTCGCGGACGTTCTACGTCCTCCTCATCGTCGCCGGCGCGGCGCTCCTGGGGCTCCCGTTCCCGATGACCCCACGCCAGAACTCCGTCCTGGCGTTCGCGACCGTGGGGATCCCGCTCATCGTCCTCGCGCTCTGGGTCCCACCTCGCCGGCTGCCGTCCAGCCTGCTCGGCGAGACCCTCAGGATCTCGATCCCGGCGTCGCTCGCCGTGACGGTGCTCGCCCTGCCGCTCTACGCCTACGTCCTCGGCTCGAACGCGTCCCTCGACGAGGCGCGGACCTCGCTGACGACGATCACGGTCTTCTGCGGCCTGGGCCTCCTGCCACTCATCCGCCCATCCCGCGAGGAGGGCGCCGGCCGCTTCCTCCGGGCCTGGCCGTGGCTGCTCTCGGCGGCCATGCTCGTCGTCTACGTGGCGATCCTCCAGATCCCGCTCGCCCGGGACTTCTACGAGCTGACGCCGGTCCCCGTCGAGGTCCTCATCCCGCTCATCGGGATGGGCGCGGCGTGGACGCTCCTCGTCCATCTCATCCGCGCGACGGGGGTGGTCCGCCGGGCCGAGGATCGGCTGGGCGCGATCGCCGGGCGATCCCTGGCGGTCGTCCGGCGGACGGCCGGCACGGGCGGGGGTGCGACGGGCTAGGCTCAGCGGGTGACGACCTGGAGCCGGACCGCCAAGATCGCCTTCATCGGCTCGCACGGGATCCGCAAGACGACCGCCGCCCACGCCTTCGCGGGGACGATGCAGCGAGCCGGGCGCTCGGTCGAGTACGGGCGCGAGGTGGTCCGGGACAACCCGCTCGGGATCAACGAGGGGGCGACGGGCGAGGCACAGCTGTGGGTCCTCGTCTCGCAGATCCGCCAGGAGCTGGAGCTCGCGCCCAAGGCCGAGGTCCTGGTCACCGACCGGGCCGTCGTCGACAACTTCGCCTACTACCTGCGGGCGTGTCGCGGCGAGGACCGGTTCCACGTGGAGCCGCTCATCGCGGCGTGGGCCAGGACCTACGACCTCGTCGTCCGCCTGACGCCGGACATCGCGCTGCGTGCCGACGGCGTGCGCAGCACGAGCGACGCGTTCCGCGACGAGGTCGAGGCCATCCTCGACGAGGTGCTGCCGCGGTTCGTGGCGCCCGAACGCCTCATCGCGATCCCGGCCTCGGCGATCACGGACACCTTCGACTGGTGGCCGGTGGCCGAGCGCCTGGCCGCGAGCGTCGGGGAGCCGCTGGCGGCGGAGGGCGTCGTGCTCCGGCGGCGCCGTCATCGACCGGTCGCGCGCACCGGGCGGGACGCCCCGACCGCGGCGAGCCCGCAGCTCGAGCTCGGGTTCGGCCCGGACGCGAAGGGCCGGTAGACGCCGGCCGCGGCTCGGGGGCGCGAGGTCGACGTCGGCGTCGGTGGCGGGTCGGGTGGCGTTCACGCCGCGAGGCGGCCCACGGCTGCCGCGCCCTATAGTCGGGTCCCGCCCCCGCCACGGAGACCGTCCGGTGCCTGAGCCGCCCGACCGACCCGGCGCTCGCGCCCCTGCCATCCTCGCCCTCATCCCGGCCCACGACGAGGCCGCGCGCATCGCTCCGGTGGTCCGGGGCGCCGCCGCGCATCTGCCGGTCCTGGTCGTCGACGACGGCTCCACCGATGGGACCGCGGCCGCCGCCGAGGCCGCCGGTGCGACGGTCGTCGTCCAGCGGCCCAACCAGGGCAAGGGCGCGGCCCTCCGGGCCGGGTTCGCCTGGGCGCTCGCCCATGGGTTCGCGGCCGTCGTCACCCTCGACGCCGATGGCCAGCACGACCCGGCGGAGATCCCGGCGTTCCTGGCCGCGCTGGCGAGGGATCCCGCCGACCTGATCGTCGGCCAGCGCGACTTCGCCCGGATGCCGCTGTCCCGCCGGCTCGCGAACCGCCTCGGCGGCCTCGCCCTCTCGTGGGCCGTCGGCAGGCCGGTCCCGGACAACCAGTCCGGGTACCGTCTCGTCGGCCGGCGGCTGATGGAGGCGCTGCTGTCCGGCCGCGAGCCCGGCTTCGAGTTCGAGGTCGAGATGATCACGACCTGCATCCGGGCCGGCTACCGGCTGGGCTGGGTGCCGATCCGCACCATCTACGCGGGCGAGCCGAGCCACATCCGGCCCTGGCCCCACTTCACCAGCTTCGTCCGGATGGTGCGCTCGGCGCGCCGGACGGCGAGGGGAGGTCCCCGTGCGTGAGCTGTACCCGGCCATCGAACCGTACCGGACCGAACGCCTGAGGGTCTCGGACCGGCACGAGCTGTACCTCGAGGAGAGCGGGCGCGAGGACGGCACGCCGGTCGTCTTCGTCCACGGGGGCCCCGGTGGCGGAACGACCCCCGAGCACCGCCGCTTCTTCGACCCGGAGGCGTACCGGATCGTCCTGTTCGACCAGCGCGGCTGCGGGCAGAGCACGCCCTACGCGAGCCTCGACGAGAACACGACCTGGGACCTCGTCGAGGACATGGAGCGGATCCGTCGGCACCTCGGCATCGAACGCTGGGTCGTCTTCGGTGGCTCGTGGGGGAGCACGCTCTCGCTCGCCTACGCGGAGACCCACCCCGATCGGGTGCGCGCCCTCGTCCTCCGCGGCATCTTCATGCTCCGTCCGCACGAGGTCCGCTGGTTCTACCAGGAGGGCGCGAGCTTCCTCTTCCCCGATGCCTGGGAGGAGTACGTCGAGCCGATCCCGATCGCGGAGCGCGACGACCTCGTCGGGGCGTACCACCGGCGACTCACGGGCACCGACCGGGCGGAGCGGCTCCGCGCCGCCCAGGCCTGGGCCCGGTGGGAGGCGTCCACGAGCAAGCTGCTCCCCGATCCCGCGCTCGTCGCCGCGTTCACCGAGCCCGGCCGCGCCGAGGCGTTCGCCCGCATCGAATGCCACTACATGGTCAACGGCGGGTTCCTCGACCAGCCGGACAGGCTCCTCGACGGCGTCGACGCGATCCGCGCCATCCCGGCCGTCATCGTCCAGGGCCGCTACGACATCCCGTGCCCGATGACGACGGCGTGGGACCTCCACCGCCGATGGCCCGAGGCGGAGTTCCAGGTCGTGCCCGACGCGGGGCACGCGTCCACGGAGCCGGGGATCGTCGATCGGCTCGTTTCGGCGACCGACCGGTTCCGGACGGCGGAGTCGGCGGGGGTGGGGGCCGCCGCGGGCCCGCGGCGGTCGGCCGCCGGCCGCGAGGTCAGCCGACCCCGGCCAGCTCGGCGTTGATCAGCGCGGCCCTGGCCTTCTGCTCATCGTCGACCGCGAACGCCATCTCGACGATGCCCTCGCGCCGGCCGACGATCAGCGTCCCGAAGATGTTCACGCCGGCGTGGGCCAGCCGCTCGGCGACGTCGGCCAGGCCGCCCGGCCGGTCCATGACGTCGACGACGATGGTCTCGCCCTCGATGAACTCATGGCCCAGACCGTGGAGCACCTCGCGGGTCTTGTCGTCTTCGCCCGTGGTGATGAAGGCGCAGGCGATGGTGCCCGTCCCAGCGCAGGAGATGTGCTTGATGTCGATGCCGCGGGCGCCCAGGGCGCGCGCCAGGTGAGCGAGCTCCCCCGGCCGATTGTCGAGCTGGACCACGAACTGGCGTCCCATCGCCGCCTCCTGTGACCGTCGCCTCGCGCGCCGCGCGTCGCTCGGATCGGCGTGGCCCGGACCCCGCTCGGGACGTGCCAGCCCGGACCGTGGAGCGCCGTTCCGGCACGCTCAAGCGTGGGGAGTGCCCGAGGGGTCGGCCAGTGCCGAAGCGCCCCTCGGCCG
>JAPVSP010000123.1:0-1937 GCA_047519685.1 Chloroflexota bacterium | reverse complement strand
GTCGTCATGGTCTTCGAGGACTTCCACTTCGCCGACTCGGGCCTGCTCGACTTCGTCGACCACCTGATGGAGTGGAGCCGGAACGTCCCGATCTACGTCGTCACGCTCGCCCGGCCAGAGCTCCTCGAGAAGCGCGAGACGTGGGGGGCCGGCAAGCGGAACTTCACGAGCCTCTACCTCGAGCCCCTCCCCGAGCCGGCGATGCGGGAGCTCCTGGCCGGCCTCGTCCCGGGGCTTCCGTTGGCTGCGGCTCGGGCCATCGTCGGCCGCGCCGATGGCATCCCGCTCTATGCGGTCGAGACCGTCCGGATGCTCCTTGCCCAGGGGAAGCTGCGGCTCGAGGCGGATACGTACGTCCCGACCGGCGACCTGACCGAGCTCGCCGTCCCCGAGACCCTGACGGCGCTCATCGCGTCCCGGCTCGATGGCCTCGTTCCGGAGGAGCGCGCGCTCGTGCAGGATGCCGCCGTCCTCGGCCAGAGCTTCACCCTCGCGGGACTGTCGGCCATCTCGGGGATCGCCGAGGCCGATCTCGAGGCGCGCCTCCGGTCGCTCCTCCGCCGGGAGATCCTGCGGATCGAGGCGGACCCGAGGAGTCCCGAGCGGGGCCAGTACGCCTTCGTCCAGGCGCTCATCCGCGAGGTCGCCTACAACACGCTGGCCAAGGCGGACCGCAAGACCCGCCACCTGGCCGCGGCGCGCTTCTTCGAGTCGCTCGGCACCGACGAGCTCGCCGGCGCCCTCGCCGGCCACTACCTCGCCGCGCACGCGAACGCCCCCGACGGGTCCGAGCGCGACGCGCTGGCGAGCCAGGCCCGGATCGCCCTCAGGGCGGCGGGAGAGCGTGCCGCGGGTCTCGGCGCCCATGAGCAGGCCGTGGTCTTCTTCGAGCAGGCGCGGTCGGTGGCGCGCGACCCGGGCGAGGAGGCGGAGCTTCTCCAGGCGGCGGGTGAGTCCTGGGCCACGGCCGGCCGCCACGCCGAGGCGCGGGAGGCGCTTCGGCGCGCGCTCGAGGTCCGGCGTGGGCTGGGGGACCGGCCGGCAGCGGCGCGGTCGGCGCTGGCCCTTGCCCGGGTCAGCCTCGATGCACACGACTCGGACCGGCTGGTCGAGGAGGTCGAGGCGCTCGCCGCGGAGTTCGCGGACCTGCCGTCCGACCCGAGCGTCATGGCCCTCCGCGGCCAGGTCGCCCGCGCCAACATGCTCATGGGCCGCGAACGGCGGGCGATCGCCGAGGCGGATGCGGTGCTGGAGGCCGCCGAGCGGCTCGACCTCATCCCGGTCGTCGCCGACACGCTCGTCACGCGGGGCGGGGCGCTCCTGGGGCTCGGACGCGCCCACGAAGGGCTGGGGGCGCTCGAGGCGGGCCTGCGCCTGGCGGAGGAGCGCGGCCTCCACACGATCGCCCTGCGAGGCCGGATCAACTACGGGTTCTTCCAGCTCTTCCGCGAGCCCGGCAAGGCGCTGCCGGTGCTCCGCGAGGGCCTGCGGGCCGCCCGCCGCCTGGGCGACCAGTCGAGCGCGATCACGATGACCGCCAACCTGTCGGGGGCCGCCTTCTACCTCGGCGAGTCGGATCTGGCGCTCGCGGAGATCGAGTCCCTGCTGGCGATGGACCCTGGCCCGGTGGCTCGCCTCTGGCTCCTGGGCAACGCCACGTTCCACTGGACGCTGCGGGGCGACCCGGTCGACGACGTGCTCGCGGAGCTCGAGCGCGGCGCCCGGGAGGTCACCGACCCTCAGTTCGTCGCGTTCGTCCAGGAGGTCAGATCCTACCGGGCCTTCGTCAGCGGCGACCATCGCGAGGCCCGGGCCCTCTCTCGCGCCGTCGCCGCGACGAGCGAGGCCCGAGCGCCGACCGACCTCGGGAACGCGGGTCGCTACGCCCTCTTCGACCACGACGCGCCCGGTGCCCGGGCGGATGCCGAGGCGCTCGC
>JAPVSP010000122.1:0-3633 GCA_047519685.1 Chloroflexota bacterium | reverse complement strand
CTCGGGTGACGGGGACGGCGAAGCCGCCGCGCTGGGCGACTGGGACGCGGTGCCGGCGGTGCCGCAGGCGGCCAGGAACGCGGCGAAGCCGGCCAGCGAGCCGCCGACCAGCACCTGGCGGCGGGTGACCTTGGACAGACCCAGGGAACGCTCCGTATCGCTCATGCTCTCTCCACGTGGTGACTCGATGGCTGGCAGATCCGCGGCGGCGCTAGGCCGCCGCATCGCCCCCCGGCGTGTCGTCCGGATGCGCCTCGCCGGGCGCCGCCTCCTCGGCGACGACGAAGCTGTGGTCGGCCGACCAGGTGAGTCGGACCTCCTCGCCGGGCGCCCAAAGCTCCGCGCGGGTCGCCCGCTCGACGTTCTGCTCGTAGACGGCGATCCGCTTCCCGTCCCGCAGCTCGACGATGTACTGGGTGCTGACGCCCATGTAGGACACGTCGCGGACGACCCCGTCGAGCCGGTTCGCACCTTCGCGGGGCTCCGCGTCCCGGGCATCCAGGCGGATCTTCTCGGGCCTGACGCCGACCGACAGCCGGCCGCTCCGGCCCTCCACCAGGCCCCGCGGCACGCGCACGGCGGTGCCGTCGGCCAGGCGGAAGACCGCGTAGCCGTCCGCCGTCCCGTCCGGCCGCCCCGGGAGGAGGTTGCTGACGCCCAGGAAGCCGGCGACGAAGCGCGTCATCGGACGCTCGTACAGCGACTCCGGCTCGCCGAGCTGCTCGTACCGGCCGTGGTTCATGACGGCGATGCGGTCGGACATCGTCATCGCCTCCTCCTGGTCGTGGGTCACGTAGATGAACGTGATCCCGACCTCCTGCTGGATCCGCTTCAGCTCGACCTGCATCTGCTTGCGCAGCTTCAGGTCCAGGGCACCCAGGGGCTCGTCGAGGAGGAGGACGGCGGGGCGGTTGATGAGCGCCCGCGCGAGGGCGACGCGCTGCGCCTGGCCGCCGGAGATCTGCGACGGCCGCCGGCCCTCGAAGCCGGACAGCTCGACGAGGGCGAGCATCTCGGAGACGCGCGCCTTGACCTCCGAGCCCTTCGCGCCCTTCCGACGAAGCCCGAAGGCGACGTTCTCGTAGATGCTCAGGTGGGGGAACAGCGCGTAGTTCTGGAAGACGGTGTTGACGTTGCGCCGGTATGGCGGCAGCCAGGTGACATCCTGGCCCTGGAGCTCGATGAGCCCCGAGGTGGGCTCCTCGAAGCCGCCGATCATCCGCAGCGTCGTCGTCTTGCCGCAGCCGGAGGGGCCCAGCAGGGAGAAGAACTCGCCGTCGAGGACCTCCAGGTCGACGTGCTCGACCGCGGCGATGTCGCCGAAGCGCTTCGTCACGTCGACCAGCCGCACGTCGACCGCGCGCACCTTCCCTGGCTCTCCTCAGTCAGTGGCTGACCCTGCGCGCCGGTCGGCGGGGACGCTACCCCGGCGAATCTTCCTGCGACCCTGCCCGGGTGCAGTAGATGTGGGCGGAGGATAGGCGGGCCTGTGAGGAGTGTCAAGACGAGCGGTCGCCCACGCGTTTCGCACGACGGACGACCTGTTCGTGCGAAATCCTGCGTCCAGGGGCCGGCGACGGCGCCTTCCCGCCGGGGACATCGCTCTCCGGCCGCCGACGGCGCCGGCGGCCCGACCGCCCCGTCGTCGCTCGATCGGGGTGTCGGCGGCTCCGTGCCGCGAACGTCGTACGATAGCGACGCGACCCGTGTCGGAAACCCCGCCCACGATGGGCTCCGGTGAACCCGGGCCGGGGGCCGCGATCTCATCCGCATGAGGGGACCCGCCCGCCATGACCGCCATCAGCGAAGCCGCCATCTTCGACGCCCTGCGGACCGTCCAGGAGCCCGAGCTCGGCGGCGACCTCGTGACCCGCAACATGGTCAAGGACCTCGCGGTCGACGGGAGGCGCGTGGCGTTCACGATCGAGCTGACGACGCCGGCCTGCCCGCTGAAGGACGAGATCGAGGCCGACGTCCGGCGCGCGCTCGCCCCGCTCGGCGTCGAGGCCGTCGATGTCAGCTGGGGCGCCGTGGTGCGGCGGTCGACCCCGCGGGCGCCCGAGCAGCTGTTGCCCGGCGTCAAGAACGTCATCGCGGTGGCCTCGGGCAAGGGGGGCGTCGGCAAGAGCACCGTCAGCGTGAACCTCGCGGTGGCCCTCGCCCAGGCCGGGGCGTCGGTGGGCCTGCTCGACGCGGACATCACGGGGCCGAACATCCCGATGATGCTCGGCGTGGACGGCCAGCCCAGGGCCACGCCGGCGAACAAGATCGCGCCGCTCGAGCGGCACGGGGTGAAGGTCATCTCGATCCAGTTCTTCGTGCCGGAGGGCCAGCCGATCGTCTGGCGCGGTCCGCTCGTCGGGGGCGCGATCCAGCAGTTCCTGCGAGACGTGGACTGGGGCGAGCTCGACTATCTCGTCGTGGACCTGCCTCCCGGCACGTCGGACGCCCAGCTGACGCTCGCGCAGGCCGTCCCGATCGGTGGGACGGTCCTGGTCACGACACCCCAGGAGGTCTCCCTCTCGGACGTCCGGAAGGCGCTGGCGATGCTCCGCCGGATGAACGTGCCGGTCATCGGGGTCATCGAGAACATGAGCGCCTTCGTCTGCCCCCACTGCGGCGAGGCGACCGAGATCTTCGGCCGGGGCGGCGGCGAGCGGTTCGCGGCCGAGCACGGGGTCGAGTTCCTGGGCCAGATCCCCCTCGACATCACGGTCCGCCAGGGCGGCGACGTGGGCGTTCCCGCGGTGGCCCAGCGGGAGCCGGGCCCGGCGGCCCTGGCGATGGCGCGGCTGGCGTCGCTCGTGGCGGCCCGGATGAGCGTCCAGGCCGAGACCAACCAGCAGCCGGCGCTCTCGATCTCGTAGCCGACGGGTCCTCGGGCGAGCGGGCCCTCCAGCCCGGCGCGCCTCAGCGCGGCTCGGGCGGCGGCTCGCCCAGGAGGACGGAACGCAGGATCGAGGCCGCCGCGACGGCGACGCGGCCGCGGGCCAGCTCGCCGTGCAGGATGACGGTCCGCCGCTCGTGATGGAGCGGGCCGGCCCGACCGACGACCGCGACCCCGAGCGAGGTGTCGGCGCCCACGGGGCTCGCCTCGACCGCCAGCACGACGTCCGCGCCGGAGACTTCCAGGACATGGGCGCCGAGCTGGAAGAGGCCCCTGGAGGCGTCGCGGAGTCCCCCGATCCAGCGGGCCTCGGGGTCGTCGGCGGTCAGCGAGGCCGCACGGATGAGGCCGGGCGTGGGTCCGAGCAGGGACGCCACGGCACCAGCCGAGCCGACCTCCACGATCGCGAGGCGGCGGCCCTGACGGGCGAGCGCGTCGCCGAGCACGGCCGGCCACGTGTCGGCGTCGCGGCCCCAGACATAGCGCCCGACCCGCGCCTCGAGGGCCGACCTGGCCTCGGCGACGAGCTCGGACGCGGTCCGGCCGCCACCGCCGTCGGTCGCCGGCTCGTCGACCGCGCTGATGCGCACGTCCACGGCATCCGGCCGGGCATACGTCGCCACGATCGGGTTCGCGGAGCGCAGCAGGTCGCCGAGGAGGTCGGCGAGCTGGGACTCACCGATGCCCGCCAGTCGGAGCGTCTCGACCGCGCGCGCGGCGCCCAGTCCCCGTCCGTGCAGCCGCGG
>JAPVSP010000121.1:0-3547 GCA_047519685.1 Chloroflexota bacterium | reverse complement strand
CGTCCGCCTCGACCGCCAGGTCGGCGCCGCCATCGGTCCGGCGGACGTGCACGACGAACGAGCCGCCCCCGGGCGCGGGCTCGATCCGCTCGATGGCCGCGTCGAGGATCGCGACGCCGCCGCCGAGGACGTGATCCTCGTAGGGCTGCACGTAGCGCGCCCGGACCCCGACCAGGGAGCGCGTGTCGACCGACAGCCGGGTCGGCGAGGGTGAGGCCAGGACGATGCCACGCGCCCACGGGAGGAGCCCGGAGGCGAGCTCGAACCCGGAGTTCTGCTTGCCGATGATGAAGATCCGCTTGTCCGCGTACGTCCCGGCCGCCCGCGTGTCCGCGTAGTGCCGGGCGAGCTCGATGCCCGGCGTCGGCGGGCTGTGCGGCTCGGCGACGCCCACGGCGAAGACCGCGATCCGGCAGCGATACTCCCCGTCGGAGGTGCCCAGGACGAGCCGGACGCCGTCGGGGCCCTCGTCCCGACGGGTGGACTCCCAGCGGCAGCCGTAGCGGACGACCGTCCGGGTCCGCTCGGTGAACGCGACGAGGTTGCGTTCCATCTCGGGGCGGGACGGGAAGTAGGAGGTCCCGTCCATGAACCCCGGCTGGAGGGCCCTGGCGTCGGGCTCGTCGGCGAGCAGGCTGTTCCAGTCGTAGCGCTCGTAGGCGCGCGTACCCCGCTCGGCCGGCGCATATGGCTTGGTCCAGGAGAGCAGGCGCTGGAAGAACGGCCAGCGGCGGAACATCCCGCCCGGCGCGGGGTCGGCGGACAGCACCGCGTGGGCCACGCCGAGCCGGCGAAGCGAGTACGAGAGCTGGAGCGCGCCCGGGCCGGAGCCGACGACGACGACCGGATACTCGCCCGGAGGAAACGGGGCGTCGGGTGGCGGGGACACGGCTCGTCGCTCCGCCGCGCTCAGCTCCGCCACCGGTTCGCGTTCCGCAGGCGACGGGCCTGGGCCTGGAGCATCCGGAACATGACCCGCGGGTGGGCCACCAGGAAGGGCTCGACCCGCGGACCGGCCAGGACGAGGCAGCGGGTGGTCCGAAGCGCGACGACATCGGCGGATGGGGATTCGCCGAGGAGGATCGAGACCTCGCCGACGAACTCGCCGCGGCCGAGCCGGGTCCGCTCCTCGCCGTCGACCCGGATGGAGACCTCGCCGTCGAGGATGATGTAGAAGGCCGAGCCGGAGAGGCCCTGGCGGAGGATCGTCTCGCCCTCCGGGAACCAGGCCTCCTCGAACGTATGCGCCACGCCCTCGAGCTGCGGCGTGGTGAGATCCGCGAACATCGCGAACCCGGCGAGGGTATCGACGATCTCGTCCGTCCCGGCCATCCTCCGCGCCCCTCTCTGGCCGGCGGCTCGGGCCGGCGTGCGACGCATTCTGCCACTGGCGTGGCCGGACGGCGATGGCCGCTCGCGCGGGCCGGACGACGGGGGCGGGATTCCTCGGTTGACGTCCCGCCGGCCAGGCCGCAGCATGCCCGGCCAGGAGGAGCCGCGTGCCATGACGCTCACGAAGGAACGCAAGGCGGACCTGCTGCGCGACGTCGACCTCTTCGCCGGGCTGGACCCCGCGGACCGCGCCCGGATCGCGGAGCGATCGGTCGAGGTCGAGTTCCCGGCCGGCCGGACCATCGCCCGGCAGGGCGAGATCGGCACCGGGGCCTTCCTCGTCGTCAGCGGTCGCGTGCGGGTGGTCCGGGACGGCGAGCTCGTCGCGCGCCTCGGACCGGGCGAGTTCTTCGGCGAGCTATCCGTCCTGGACGGGGCGCCACGGGTCGCCCAGGTGGTCGCCGAGGAGCCCACGACGTGCCTGGCGGTCGCCTCCTGGGACCTTGAGGCGCTCCTCATGGAGGCACCTGCCCTGGCCCTCGCGCTCCTGCGCGAGGTCGCCGGCCGGCTCCGGGCCGTGACGGAGGACCACCGTCACTAGCGAGCCGGATGTGCGCGTCCCCCGATCCGATCGACGTAACGCCCCTGCCCCGTCCTCGGCCCTGCCGCCGGTCGGGACGGTCACCCTGCTCTTCAGCGACATCGAGGGCTCGAGCCAGCTCGAGCAACGCCTCGGGACCTCGACGTACGCCCGCCTGCGAGGACGCCACCGGGCCCTGCTGCGCGCCGCGTTCGCCGCCCACGGCGGCTTCGAGGGCGGGACCGAGGGCGATTCGTTCTTCGTGGTGTTCCCGGGCGTTCGCCCGGCGGTGCTGGCGGCCATCGAGGCCCAGCGCGCCCTCGAGGGGGCCGACTGGCCCGACGGCGGACGCATCCGCGTCCGGATCGGCATCCACACCGGCGACGTCCTGCTGGTCGACGACGACTATGTCGGGATCGACATCAACCGTGCCGCGCGGATCATGTCCGCCGGCCACGGCGGCCAGATCCTCGCCTCCGAGGAGAGCATCCGGCACGCGGGCGGCGCGGGCGACGGGATCGACTTCCGTGACCTGGGCGTGCATCGGCTCAAGGACTTCGACCCGATCCGCCTCTACCAGGTCGTCGCCGACGGGCTGGCCGCGGACTTCCCGGCGCTCCGAACGCTCCCGGCCCCGTTCGGCGGGCTGCCCGCGCAGCCGACCAGCTTCGTCGGCCGCGGACGCGAGATCGCCGAGGTGCGACGCCGCCTGGCCGACACGCGGCTGTTGACGTTGACCGGGCCGGGCGGCACCGGCAAGACCCGGCTCGCCATCGCGGCCGCCCAGGCGTCGTTGGCCGACTTCCGCGACGGCGCCGCGTGGGTCGGACTCTCGTCGCTCTCGGATCCCGAGCTCGTCCCGGCGGCCGTCGCGACGGCCCTCGGCGTCGTGGACGAGGGGACCCGCGACCTCGCGGACGGCATCGTGGCGCGGATCGGGTCCGCCCAGCTGCTCCTCGTCATCGACAACTTCGAGCAGGTG
Organism: Chloroflexota bacterium; assembly: GCA_047519685.1. Classification (GTDB taxonomy): domain Bacteria; phylum Chloroflexota; class Limnocylindria; order Limnocylindrales; family CSP1-4; genus JAPVSP01. The sequence goes on along the minus strand of JAPVSP010000121.1, from coordinate 653 downwards.
GTGTCCGCCTCGCCGCTCGTCGCCGACCTCCTGGGCCGATGCCCGGAGGTTCGCGCCCTCGCGACGAGCCGGGCCGTCCTCCACCTGGCCGGGGAGCTCGAGTACCCCGTGCCGCCGCTCGGGGTGCCGGATCCGACCGGGCCCCTCGACCAGGCGACCGTGAGCGGCTCGGAGGCGGTCGCCCTGTTCGTCCAGCGGGCGCGTGCCGTTCGCCCCGAGTTCGCGCTCACGGCGGAGACGACGCCCCTCGTCGTCGCGATCTGCGCCCGGCTCGACGGGCTCCCGCTGGCGATCGAGCTCGCGGCCGCCCGCCTGCGGATCCTCGGTCCGGCCGCCCTGCTCGACCGCCTGTCCAGCGCGCTCGGCCTGCTGACCGGCGGAGCGCGGGACCTCCCGGCGCGACAGCAGACGCTGCGCGGCGCGATCGCCTGGAGCTACGACCTGCTCGAGCCCGGCGAACGCAGCCTGTTCGAACGGCTGTCGGTGTTCGCGGGTGGCTGGACGCTCGAGGCGGCCGAGGCGGTCGTCGATCCCGATCGATCGCTGGGCGTGGACATCCTCGACGGGCTCGAGTCGCTCGCGGACAAGAGCCTCGTCCGGCCGGGCGAGACCGACGACGGGGAGCCGCACTTCCGCATGCTCCAGGTCATCCG
>JAPVSP010000120.1:0-4468 GCA_047519685.1 Chloroflexota bacterium | reverse complement strand
TCGGCCCGGGCAGCAGGTCATGGAGGACGATCTCGAGCACCCCGCCCGAGTCTCCGTCCACCAGTGCCGTGGCCGACCGACCGGAGGCACGGAACACGTAGACGCGGCGCCCGCCCGCGTCGTCGGCGCCCTCGGGGATCGGGTCGACCGAGCCGATGAACGCGCCGGCGGCCTTCGCGGCTGCGTCGGCCGAGACCGGCCAGGGGGTCGCCTGGCCGGAGGGGGCGGGGCTACAGGCACACTGGCCACACCCGGCAAGCACCGACAGGCCCGAGGCCGCGACCGCGATCGTCCGCATCAGGCGGCTCCCGAGCGGTCCGACCATCGCGATCACCCCCTGGGTCGTGGCGACCGTGCACATCCCCGGGACGCGACTCCAGCATCCACGGCCAGGCAAGAGCCCCGTCATCGCCGCTGGCGACCCGGAGCGTCTCGAGCCGGCCCGTCCGTCGTCCAGCGCCCGCAGCCCGCCCGGCAGGTCCATGTCGGCGGTCGGCGGACGCGCCTCGAGCCGCCTCCACACCGCGTGGCCTCCGGGATGCCTCGACGACGTCGACCCGCGGCCGAGCCGTATCATCGCGAGCCATGTGCGAGCTCTTCGTCGCCCGTGCGGACGAGCCGTTCGCGATCGGCGACCTGTGGGATTACGCCGAGCGTCTCGAGCGCTACGGGATCGCCGGGTTCGGCTGGGGGGCGGCGTGGCTGGCGGGCGACGGCCGGCTCGAGACGCATCGCGACGTCCGCGCGATGCGCGACGACACCCCGGCCGTGGGACGGGTCGGGGCGATCGAGACGACGGCGGTCCTCGTCCACCTGCGCCGCCCGTCTCGGCTGTCCACCCTCGGGATGGCCGACACGCAGCCGTTCCCCGATCCGGCCGGACGGTTCGCCTTCAGCCACAACGGCGACCTGCGCGACTGGCGACCCCTGCGCCGGCGGTACCAGGTCGAGGGACGGATCCACGGGCGGGCCGACTCGGAGGTCGCGGCCCGCTGGCTCGAGGACGCCTGGCGCCCGGGCGAGCCGGTCGCGCACCTGCTCGGGGCGCTCCACGACGCGCTGGGCGGCGAGGCCAACTTCGCGCTCCTCGACGCGGCCGGCGCGCCGTCGATCTACGCCGGGAATCCCGAGAACCCGGTCTTCGCGTTCCGGCTCGGGCGGATCCGGCTGGCCTCGACGGGGATCTACTCGCTCGACCGCTCGCTCTTCCGGTACGTCGCGCGCGGGGCCACCCAACGGCGGCCGGTCCCGCTCCACCGGACGGTGGGGCTGTAGGGCGACGGCCGCCGGCGGGACGGCGCGTGGCTAGCCCGTCAGGCCGACCAGGCGGCGGAGCGCATCCCTGGTCCGGCTCGCGGCGACCCTCGGCTCGTTCCGCCAGGCCGTTCGCCATCGACGGGCCGTCCCGACGCCCATCGCCCGGAGGCCGGGCCAGGCGGACGGCCGCGCCCACCAGAGCGGGTCGGGATGGCGCCACAGCCAGGGCACGAGCGCCCACAGGAACACCAGGTAGTCCAACCGCAGCGGCCGCGGCCCGAAGCCGAAGAGCGCCTCGAGCTGGAGGATCGTCAGGGGCAGGAGCAGGGCGCTCAGGAGCGCCGAGGTGGCGAGCCAGGCGAGGCCCCAGCCGCGGGCGCGCGGGGCCAGGACGAGCCAGAACGGCGCCGGCACCCACTTCATCCAGGCGGAGAGCGCCCAGAGGAGCCCGCCGATCGGGGGCACGGCGAACTGGGCGGCCCACAGCCCCAGGGTCAGCACGAGATCGATGTTGCCCGTGTCGAGGTTGGCGGCCATCGGGAAGGCCAGCAGGGCGACCGTCACGGCGGTCGCGAGCGGTCGCCGTCGATAGGCCCAGTCCATCGTCCAGAGCAGCAGCATGATCGACCCGCCGCGCCAGGCGAACCAGGCCACGTCGAATGGCAGCAGCGCCCAGGGCACGAACAGCGGCAGCATCCAGGGCGCGTAGACGTAGGGCATGTACGGCCCGGTCGGGTGGTACGGGTCGCCGCCGTTGAGCCAGATCCGGACCGCGGCCCAGTACGCCCGGGCATCTGCTCCGGCGGCCTCGCCCCGGGCGAGCAGGCCCGCGATCATCAGCGCGAAGACGGCGACGAGCAGCGCGATCGCGAGGATCCGGCGCGGCTCTCGAAGTCGGGTCGCCTCGCGCCGCAGTGCCCGGCGGAACACGCCCGCTCGCCGCCGGGTGGGCCGGTCGACGAGCTCGTCCGCGAGCCGATCGCCGAGCCGTCCGATCGAGCGGCCCGGCCCATCGAGCGGACGGGTGGGCGCGGCGGGCGGGCGGTCGGCCATGGCGCCCGCATCCTCGCACGGAGCGAGTCGCATCGCCACTCCGCCCGGCACGGCCCGTGACGCCACATGGATGGAGACCGCGCCGGCCGTCCCGCGGGGCACGGGCTGCGCCCGGTCGGGCTGGTATCCTCACCCGCAACCTACGGAGGTCGACCGGCTCGTGCCCGAGGGGACCGTCATCGTCATCGGCGGCGCGGAGGACAGGATCCGCGACCGCGTGATCCTCCAGCGCTTCGTCGCGCTGGCCGGCGGTCCGCGCGCGACGATCGCGCTCATCAGCTCTGCCAGCGCCTTCGGGGTCGAGGCCGCCGAGCGCTACCGCCAGGTGTTCACCGAGCTCGGGGCACGGCATGTCCACCCGATCCACGCCACCTCGCGGGCCGAGGCGAACGACGAGTCCGCCGTGGCGGCCGTGAACGAGGCCGGCGGGATCTTCCTGACCGGCGGCAACCAGCTCAAGCTCGCCTCGATCATCGGTGGGACGCGGCTCGCGGAGGCCATCCTCAAGCGGTTCCGCGAAGGCGCGGTCGTCGCCGGGACGTCGGCCGGCGCCTCGGCGATGAGCAGCCACATGATCGCGTTCGGGACGTCCGGGGCGACCCCCAAGCAGCGGATGGCCCAGATCGCGGCAGGCCTGGGCGTCCTGCCCGGCGTCATCGTCGACCAGCATTTCCAGCAGCGGAACCGGCTCGGGCGGCTGCTCAGCCTCGTGGCGCAGAACCCGAGCCTGCTCGGCCTGGGGGTCGACGAGGATACGGCCGGTGTCGTCGGCCCCGACCACGTCATGGAGGTCATCGGGCGAGGGAGCGTGACGGTCGTGGACGGCTCCGCGTCCGAGACCGACGCCTGGGACGTCCGCGGCCATCGGCCGGTCATGATCAGCAACGTCGTTCTGCACTCGCTTCCGGCGGGCTACCGCTTCGACCTGGTGCGCCGCCATCGGATCGCCACGCCGGCGCTCAGGGCGCTGCCGGGCGTCGAGGCCGCATCGAGCTGACCGGCCGCCCGGGCGGTGTCCGGCGCACATCGAAGGAGGGAGGAGGGACCGTGGCCCGGCGCGCAGCCTCGCGAACCCGCCGCCCGCCCGCCCCCGACCCGGCGGCCGCCCTCCCGGCCGACCCCGCCACCGCGGTCGAGACGCCGTCGGCCAGGACGGTCTCGCGCCGGTCGGGCGGCTCGCGCGCCCGCTCAGCCAGGCCCGCCGGCCCGCGACCCGACCTGCGCATCCTCGAGACGCGCGTCCTTCGCGGCCCGAACTACTGGGCCCGTGAGCCCGTCATCCGGATGCTGGTCGGGCTCGGGTCGCTCGAGGAGTACCCCTCGGACAAGATCCCCGGCTTCGTCGAGGCCGTCGTGGCGCTGCTGCCCTCGCTCGAGGACCACGCCTGCTCGCTCGGCCGGCGGGGCGGGTTCCTGACCCGGCTGCGCGAGGGGACCTGGGCGGGCCACGTCGCGGAGCATGTCGCGCTCGAGCTGCAGAACCTGGCGGGCACCGAGGTCCGGCACGGCAAGACGCGTTCCGCGGGCCCGTACGGCCAGTACAACGTCATCTACGAGTTCCGCGAGGAGACGGTCGGGCTCGAGGCCGGGCGGATCGCGGTCGCGCTGGTGAACCATCTCGTCGACCCGAAGGCGGCTCCCGACTTCGACGTGGGCGCCGAGCTGGAGCGGCTCATCCGGCTCGCCGAGCGACAGGCCTTCGGCCCCTCCACCCAGGCGCTCATCGACGAGGCCGTGAGCCGGGACATCCCGTATATCCGGCTCGACCGGTTCAGCCTCGTCCAGCTGGGCCAGGGCGTTCACCAGCAGCGCATCCGCGCGACGATGACCTCGCGGACCCCGGCGATCGCCGTCGACGTCGCCTCCGACAAGAGCCTCACGAACAGGCTCCTGGACTCGGCCGGGCTGCCGGTCCCGCGGGCCGAGGTCGTCACCACCGACGAGGAGGCCGTCCGCGCCGCGCGCCGGCTCGGCTTCCCGTGCGTGTTGAAGCCGCTCGACGGCAACCACGGTCGGGGCGTCTGCCTCGACCTGAGGGACGACGACGCCGTGCGGGCCGCATTCCCGGTGGCCCTCGCGGAGACCCGCTCTGGCGACGTCGTGGTGGAGACGTACATCGCCGGCAGCGACTACCGCGTCCTGGTCATCGGCGGGAAGG
>JAPVSP010000119.1:0-4568 GCA_047519685.1 Chloroflexota bacterium | reverse complement strand
GGGCCCGACCGCCCAGCGGCGGGGGACGGCGCCAGGCCGGGCGGGGCGAGCCTCGCGTCGGTCGCCCGGCTCATCGCCAGCGCACCGTCAGCCGCCCCTCGACCCGGGCGAGGCGCTCGAGGACCCGCAGGAAGATGCGCGCCATCGCGATGAAGAAGACGGTCATCGCGATGAGGATCCCGGCCTCGGCCTCCGGTGGCAGTGACCCGGCGTTCGATCCGGCGAACGCCAGCTGGCGCATCGCGTCGAGGCCGACGGCGAGGGGGATCGTCGCGACGGCGAGCGCGCCCAGCAGCCCGAGCCGGGCGACCGGGAAGTTGAGCCCCGACACGAAGTAGACCGGCTCGGCCATCGCCTGGGTCAGGTGCCAGGCCTCCCGCCCCCACATGAGGAACAGGCTGGCCAGGACCATCCCCAGCCCGTACAGCGCCGCCAGCGTGAGGGCGAAGACCGCCCCCAGCAGCAGCCACTGTTCGACCGCGAACGTCACGCCGAACACGAGCGTCGCGACGGCGAGGACGGCGACCGCACGGCTCGCGCTCATGACCAGACCGCCGAGCGCCATCCCGAGCAGGACGCTCATGAGGTCCATCGGGGCCGCGAAGTACAGCTCGAGGTTGCCCGCGTCCTTCTCCCAGTACAGCTGCGCCGCCATCATCCAGACGACGTTCAGCCAGAAGGCCGTCATCGCACCGCCCAGCACGACGAACCCGACGTACTCGGGTGGCGCCTTGAGCGCCCGATAGACGAACACGAAGGCCGACGTCGACAGGAACGGCATCAGGATCTCGAAGAGCACCCACGAGCGCTCCCGGAACATCCCACGGACCCGCGGGAAGGCGCGGCCGCGGACGCTCCTGGCCTCGGTGAGCAGGATGCGGCGGCGAGACCAGGCCGCCGACTCGCGCGGGTCGGCCGGCCCGCGCAACGCGAACGTGCGATGCGCGTCAGGCGGTCCGGCGAGCGGGGTCGCGGGTCGGCGCTCCATCAGCGGGCCTCGGCATCCTCCGGCTCGCCGGGCTCGTGCGCTGCCGCGGGGCGGGCCGGCACCGGCGCGACCTCGTCCCGCCGGTGCTCGCCGGCCTCGTCCTCGAACCCTCGACCCACGAGCTCGACGAACACGTCCTCGAGCGACGGCTCGGACTTCCGGAGCGCGACGATGTGGGACCCGAGCGGCGCGAGCGCGGCGACGACATCGCCCAGGACGGCGTCGTCCTCGAGGACGAGATCGATGGCGACGGTCTTCCGCCGGCCCTCGCCACCGTCGATGGGATCGCGGACCGGGACGGCCGATTCGACGCCGGGCAGGGCCTCGATGGCCGCCGGGCCCCCGTCGAGGCGATCGAGCTCGAGCCGGAAGATCGACTCGCGCTGGACCATCCGCTTCAGCTCGGACGGCGAGCCGATGGCGAGGATCCGCCCGCGGTCCACGATGGCGATCCGCTCGCAGAGCTCGTCCGCCTCGGCCATGTAGTGGGTCGTCAGGAGGACGGTCCGGCCGGCCGCCGCCGAGCGCCAGTCGAGCACGAGCTCGCGGACACCCCGGGCCGCCGAGACGTCGAGGCCCAGCGTGGGCTCGTCGAGGAAGAGGATCCACGGGTCGTTGAGCAGGCCGCGGGCGAGGTTCATCTTCTGGCGCTGCCCGGTCGAGAGCGTGCTCACCCGCTGGTCACGCTGCTCGGCCAGACCGACCGCCTCGATCAGCTCGTCGACCCGGCGCCAGCCCTCGCGCCCGGGCAGGCCGTAGAACTGGCTGAACATCCAGAGCTGCTCGCGGGCCGTGAGGATGCCGTAGCCCGACTGCTCGCCGCCCGCGACCATGTTCATGATCCGCCGGATCCGCTTCGTCTCGTGCTCGACGTCGAAGCCGAACACCCGGGCGCTGCCGCTCGTCGGCGAGAGCAGCGTCGTGAGGATCTTGATGAGCGTCGTCTTGCCGGCGCCGTTCGGCCCGAGCAACCCGAACAGCTCGCCGGCCCTGATGTCGAGGTCGATGCCGTCGAGCGCGACGACCGGCTGCGGCTTGGCCTTGTAGACGCGTCGGATCGCGCGCGCCTCGATGGCAAGGACGCTCGTGGCGACGCTCATCGGGACCTCGAGGGACGCCGGGCTGGAGCCCGAGTCTACCAGCGCCGGCCCGTCCCTGGCAGATGAGCGTCGAACATCGGGGAGAGGTTCCTCTGCCATTCGGACGACGCCTGATGGCGGGCGACGCGCCCGATGCTAGATGGAACCGGAGCGGCGGTCCGCCGCCCGGCTACCCCGCCCGAGCGAGCTCGACCGCCAGCGACCCGGCGACGCGCGCGTCGTGGGCGATGAGCGCCGTGTTCGCGCGCACGGAAGCCCCGGCGGTGATCTCCGCGACGCGACCGAGCAGCCACGGCGTCAGCGCCGGCCCGAGGATCGCCGCCGTCGCCGCCTCGCCCACCGCCCGCTCGACCGCCGCGCGGGCGACCTCGGCCGGCAGCTCCGCGTCCTCCGGGACCGGCGTGCAGAGGAGGAGCCCGCTCCCGAGGCCCGCGGCGAGATGCGCCCGGACGATGGCGGCCGCGGCCGCGACGTCCGCAGCCCGGGTGGGCGCCCGCACCCCGCTGTGCCGCGTGTAGAACCCGGGGACGTCGTCCTGCCCGATGGCGACGACCGGGACGCCACGGGTCTCCAGGTACTCGAGCGTGAGCGGCAGGTCCAGGATCGCCTTCGGGCCGGCGCAGACGACGGCGACGGGCGTCCGGGCGAGCTCCTCGAGGTCGGAGCTCACGTCGAGGGTCGGCCGTGTGGGCGTTCCCGCCGGGCCCGGCCCGCCGAACGCTCCGCGGTGCACGCCGCCGATCCCACCGGTCGCGAGGACCGGGATGCCTGCCGCACGGGCCGCCAGCATCGTCGCCGAGACCGTCGTGGCCGCCCAGCCACCCGCCGCCAGCGCCTCGGCGAGCGACGGTCGGGCGGCCTTGCGGACCGAGCCCACCGGCGCCATCGCCAGCGCCTCGAGCGCCCCCGCGTCCAGCCCCACGAGGATGCGGCCGTCGCGGATCGCGACCGTCGCGGGCACGGCGCCCGACTCTCGCACGGCGGCCTCGGAGGCCCGGGCGACCTCGAGGTTCTGTGGGAACGGAAGACCGTGGCTGATCAAGGTCGACTCGAGGACGACGACCGGACGGCCGGCCGCCAGGGCCTCGGCGACCTCGGGCGCCAGGTCGAGGAGATCGCGGAGCATCCTCGAAGGGTAGCGCGGGCCCCGTCGGCGGGGCGAGCGGACGGGCCGTCAGCGCAGCGTCAGCTCCGCCCTGGCGCCCGAGAGCTGGCGGGCCGCGGCCCGGTGCCCGGCGAGGGCCGCGCGGCCGAGGATCGACGGGCCACCGCGGCCGGCGGCGCGCGCGGAGAGGTAGCTGATGAGGAAGCCCGCGTCGAAGGCATCGCCGGCGCCCGTGGAATCGATCGTCGGGATCGCGTTCGTCGCGACCTCGGATCGCACCCGCCGGTCCCCGGGCCCGCGCGCGAGGAGCGTCGCGCCCTCCGCCCCGCGTTTCACGATCGCGACAGGCGCGTACCCGAGCAGGTCGTCGACGGCATAGCGCCCGAGCAGCGCGATCGCCTCCGCCTCGGTCGCGAACAGGAGGTCGGCCCGGATGGATCCGACCAGGGCTCTCGCCGCCCGTCGGCCACGGGCCAGGAGCGGGCCGATGGAGGCAAGGTCCAGGCTGACCAGCGCCCCCTCCGCCCGGCCCATCGCGATCGCCGCGCGCCCGGCGAGGCCGAGCGGCTCGCCGAGCAGCGAGTAGGCGGGCAGGTGGACGGCATCTGCCCCACGGAACCAGCCGGGTCGGAGATCCGACGGCGAGAGGGCGTCGGCGGCACCGCGATCGGCCACGAACGAGCGCTCGCCCCCGGGTCCAACGAGCACGCCGATGCGGCCGGTGGGCCGGCCAGGGACCCGTGCGACCCGCGGCACGACCCCGTCCGCCCGGATGGCCTCCACGAGTGCCCGGCCGATGGGGTCGCGCCCGACCGCCGCGACCAGCGAGGTCCGCGCCCCGAGCCGAGCCAACCAGCGCGCGGTGTTCGCCGCGGAGCCGCCCTGGCGTAGCGCGACCCGGCCCGGAACGTCCGTCCCGCGCTCGAGCGGTCGGGCCGGGGCCAGGACGGCGTCGAGGACGAGATCGCCCACGACGACGACCCGCGGCCGGCCGGCGGAGCCGCGGGACCGGGAGCCTGGCAGCGTGGGCACGGCCCCGAGGATACGCGAGCGGCCGGTCGGTGGACGGCCATGCGCCCGGCGCCGGCCGTGGTCACGGGGTGCCGTGCCTACAATGACCCCCCAGGCGTCCCTTCACTCGGAGCCCTCCCGCATGACCATCGCCGCAGGATCCCTCGACCAGCTCGCCATCGACACCATCCGGACGCTGTCGATCGACGGGGTCCAGAAGGCGAACTCGGGACATCCTGGGGCGCCGATGGGCATGGCCCCGATGGCCTACACGCTCTGGACGCGGTTCCTGCGCCACGCGCCGACCCGGCCGGACTGGCCCGACCGCGACCGGTTCGTGCTCTCGGCCGGCCACGCGTCCATG
>JAPVSP010000118.1:0-2369 GCA_047519685.1 Chloroflexota bacterium | reverse complement strand
GGGGCTGGCCGTTCGGACCGCCGGCGCGGCTCCCGGTGCGGCGCCCGGTGCGGCCCCCGGCGTGACCCCGGGCGGCGAGATGAGCACGGCCCGTGCGCTCGACCCGCTCCAGCGCGCATTCCTCGAGACCGGGGCGGCCCAGTGCGGGATCTGCACCCCCGGCATGCTGATGGCCGCCCGCGCGTATCTCGACGACGACGGTAACGACGACGAGGCCGCGATCCGGAGCGCCATCGCGGGGAACCTCTGCCGGTGCACCGGGTACTCGAAGATCGTCGATGCGATCGCCCTGGCGGCCGTCGAGGAACTAGCCGGTCGCGCCGCTCCGCCCGGAGCCGGCGAGCCGCCGGAGGGCCCCGGCGTCCCGCCCGACCTGCCCCCGGACCGCCCGCCCGACCGGGGGTCCGGCGCCCCCCCACCGGCCCCCATCGCCTGACCGCCGATGCCGCACGAGCCGCCCAGCGAGTCGCCGCGCTCCCTCGAGGAGGCGTACGCGCTCCTCGCGTCCGGCGTGGGCTGGCGTCCGATCGCCGGCGGGACCGACCTGATGGTCGAGCTGGCGGCCGAGCGCGGCGAACCCCCGGAGCGGATCCTCGACCTGTCGCGTCTGCGCGAGCTTCGCGGCGTGAGCCTCGCGCCGAGGACGCTCGTCATCGGTTCCCTCACGACGTACGCGGACCTCCGGCGCTCGCGGCTGGCCGGCGAGATCGCCCCCGCGCTGCTCGACGCCGCCGCGACCGTCGGCGCCGTGCCGATCCAGAACCGCGGGACGATCGGTGGCAACCTGGCCACCGCCTCGCCGGCCGGGGACCTGCTGCCCGTCCTTCTCGCGCTGGACGCCGAGGTCGCCGCCGGCGGACCCCGGGGCGAGCGGCTCGTGCCCATCGACCGCTTCTTTGTGTCGTACCGGCGGACCGCGCTCGAACCCGACGAGCTGATCCTCCGCGTGCGCATCCCGATCGTGCCGGGCCGCGAGGTCCGCTTCCGGAAGGTCGGCACGCGCCGGGCCCAGGCGATCGCCAAGGTCTCGCTGGCGCTCGCGTGGCGCGATGGCGTCGAGGCTCCCGGCGCGGTCCGAGCGTGGCGCGGCGTCCGGCTCGCTCTCGGCTCGGTCGCCCCGACCCCGGTCCGAGCCCGCGCGACCGAGGCCGTCCTCGAGGGCGCGGCTCCGAACCTCGAGAGCGCCGATCGCGCGGCCGCGTCCCTGGCCGCCGAGCTGTCGCCGATCGACGACGTCCGATCCACGGCGGAGTACCGCCGCCTGGTCGCCGCGCGCGTGCTGCATCGACTCATCCGGGAGGCCGGCGGCTGGTAGCCTGAGGGCGTGGGCGCCGTGTTCAGCCACCTCTTCGTGCACGTCCGCGATATCCGTCGCGCGCGGCGGTTCTACGTCGACCTCCTCGGCCTCGACGTGCTCCTGGAGAGTGACGGCTATCTCCGGCTCGGTGGGGATGACGGGTTCCATATCGGCATCGAGGAGCGGGGAGCGCGGGACGTGGGAGCGCCCGGCATCGAGATCGTCGTGCGGGTGCCCGATGTCGACCTGGCCTTCGAGCGCCTGCGCGAGGCGGGGATCGCGCTCACCGCACCCGTCGACCAGCCGTGGGGCGCACGCCACGCCTGGCTGCACGACCCGGACGGCTACCGACTGTCGATCTACTCGCCGGCCACTGGGCTCGCCGGGTCCGCCTGAGCGGGGTCGATCCGGCGCCGGGCGCGGGGCGTCGTGGCCGTTCGCCGGGCGTCGGGCGGTGAGGCCGTTCGCGGGGCGCGGGGCGTCCTGGCCGTTCGCCGGGCGCGGGGCGTCCTGGCCGATCGCCGGGAGGCGGGCGGCGTGGCCGTTCGCGGGGCGTCGGGCGGTCAGGCCGTTCGCCGGGCGTCGTCGCCGGCCGACCTCGCCTCAGCGCGGCCGACCTCGCCTCAGCGCGGCCGACCTCGCCTCAGCCGCGCGTCGCCCGCTCCTCGAGCGGCACGTCCCAGTGCGCCTCCATGAGCTCGAAGCGTCGTTGCTCCTCGGCCCGGTAGCGCTCCCGGTCCGGGTACAGCCGCTCGGCGATCGCCGCGTCCGTGTGCTCGGCCATCGCGGCCCAGTCGCGGTACGTGATCGTGACCATGACCTGCCAGTCGGCCCGGCCGTCCCCATGGAAGCGCGGCACGAACGTCCGGGTCTCGAGCAGCCGGCCCGACCTCACCTGCTCGAGCAGGATGGGCAGGTGGTTCCGCTCGTACAGCTCGAGCCACTCGTCCAGGTAGCCCCAGCGGATCCGGTAGAAGTACGCGGCGGTCACGGGTCGATCGGACATGCTGGCCTCCGGTTCCGGCGGCGAGGGAGCGGCGCGTGGCCCGGTGACGGGGCGTCCTTCCCGGGC
>JAPVSP010000117.1:0-5260 GCA_047519685.1 Chloroflexota bacterium | reverse complement strand
GCCCCGCGGCCGCGGCGATCCTCGAGGCGCTCCGCCGCCGCGACGCCATCGATGCCGGCCGCGGGGTCGCGCCTCTGCGCATCGCACCGGATGCCGTCGTCGTCTCGAGCGACGGGCTCGAGATCGAGGAGACCATCGCGCGGGTCGTGGCGGTCGCCCGGGCCGCCCAGGCGTCGCGAGGGACCGCGGTCCGCGATGTCAGGGCCGCGGCGCCGGAGGTCCCCCGGTGACGACCGGCAGGCCCGGTGGCGACCCGACCCGACCCGGCCACCTGACGATCCTCATCCGGGCGATCGCGATCTTCGCCCGATTCTGCATGCGCTCGCTGGCCCGGATCCGGGTCGAGGGGGCGGTCGATCGGATCCCCCGGCGGGGCCCCCTGATCATCGCGGTCAACCACCTGTCGAACGCGGACGGCGTCGTCGTCGGCGGCTGGCTGACACCCGCGCTGGGGCGCCGCATCCACTGGCTCGCGAAGCGCGAGATGCTCGAGTGGCCCGTCGTCGGCCCGATCGCGCGGGCCGGGTCCATCCATCCTGTCGATCGGGGCGCCGCGGACATCGAGGCCTTCCGGCTGGCTCAGCGGATCCTGGAGGCCGGCAATGTCCTCGTCCTCTTCCCGGAGGGGACGCGCAGCCGGACCGGCGGCCTGCAGCGGCCGCGCGAGGGGCTCGCGCTGCTCGCTCTCCGGACGGGCGCCCCCATCCTGCCCGTCGGCCTGGCCGGCACCGACCGCTTCTGGCCGCGAGGCTCCTATCCGCACCCGGGGGCCCGGATTACGATGCGCGTCGGCGAGGCCTTCACGCTCGCCGAGGCGCTCGGTGGGGGGGCCCGGGACCGGCGGGCGGCGAAGGTCCTGGGGACCGAGGTCATCATGCGGCGCATCGCCGCCCTGCTCCCGCCCCGCTACCGGGGCGTCTACCTCGAGCCGGCCGCCGAGGAGGCGGATGCGGAGGTCCCCCTGGAGACGCCGCCGGAACCATCCGCCGACGAGTGACCCCGGCCCGAGGTCGTGGGCCTCGCACCGGATCCAGCCGGGCGGCCGGACCGCGGCAGGCCCGTTCTCGCGACAGGGGCGACGAGGTCGTCGAGGCGCCCCGGGGCTCGTCGGGGGACGCGTGCCATAATCGCCGGAGATCATGGGCACGATCCGAGAGGTCCGCATCGCGAAGCGGACGGGCTTCTGCTACGGGGTTCGCGAGGCGATCGACAAGGCCAAGGAGGCCCGGGCGGCCGGGAAGGATACGCATACCCTCGGCCAGGTCGTCCATAACGAGGGCGTCATCCGGGACCTCGAGACGCTCGGCATCAAGACCGTCGACACGCTCGACGACGTCGACGGCGGCGCGGCGGTGGTCATCCGCGCCCACGGCGTGCGTCCGGAGGTCATGGAGCGCGCCATGCTCCGGGACCTCGAGGTCATCGACGGGACGTGCACCTGGGTCATCCAGGAGCAGCGCGAGCTCCAGCGGCTCGTCGAGGACGGGTACACGATCGTCCTCCTGGGCACGCCGAAGCACCCCGAGGTCATCGGGCTCCTCGGCTTCGCGCCCGACGCCATCGTGGTGGACGAAGAGGACGAGTGGGAGGCGCGGATCCCGCGCAGGAAGCGGATGGCGCTCATCTCCCAGAGCACGCAGCCGCCCTGGAAGTTCGAGCGCCTGGCGGCCTTCCTCGTCGCCCGCAGCCACGAGCTGAAGATCGTCAACACGGTCTGTCCGGTGACCGTCCGACGCCAGGAGGACACGCTGGAGGCCGCCCGCTCGGTCGACTTCATGGTCGTCGTCGGAGGGCGCTCGAGCGCGAACACGAAGGAGCTCACCCGGCTCTGCGAGATCACCGGGACGCCGGTCACGCAGATCGAGTCGGTCCACGACCTGACCGACGCGGCCGTCTTCGGTGACGCCGAGATCGTGGGCGTCAGCGGCGGCACGTCCACGCCGATCGAGGACCTGCGCGACGTCGCCGAGTGGATCCTCCGGTTCGCGGGCACGACGGACGCGGCGGCCCGGGCGCACGAGCTCGCCGTCGCCGCTCTCGCCCGCGCCGCGACACCGGCCGGACGCACGACCTCCCTCCCCACCGCCTCGGGCGCCGCCGCCGGCGCCGGGTGACGTCATGAGCCGCCGCCCGGCCGGGCTCCCGGTCGTCGCGATCGTCGGGCGGCCGAACGTCGGGAAGAGCACGCTGTTCAACCGGATCGTGGGCTCGCGAGCCGCGATCGTCGAGGACCGGGCTCGCACCACCCGCGACCGGCTCTACGCCGACGCCGAGTGGAACGGTCGCCGGTTCGTCGTCGTGGACACGGGTGGCCTCGAGATCGATCCGGACGACCAGATCGAGGCCCGCGTCCAGGTGCAGGCGAGGCTGGCGATCCGCGAGGCGGACGTCATCCTGTTCGTGGTCGATGCGATCGCCGGCCTGACCCCTCCGGACGAGGAGGCCGCCGAGCTGCTCCGGACGGCCGAGGCGTCCGTGATCGTGGCCGTCAACAAGGCCGACAACGAGAAGCGCGAGCTCGAGGCGGCCGAGTTCCATCGGCTCGGCTGGGAGCACACCTACCCGATCTCGGCCTCGCATGGCCGCGGCGTCGCCGACCTGCTCGACGTCCTCGTGTGGGACCTGCCGCCGGAGAGCCCCGAGGAGCTCGCCCAGGCGGCCCGCGAGCGCGAGGCCGAGGCCTTCGCCGCCGAGGTCGCGGCGGGCCGGCTGGAGCCGTTCATCGTCGGCGTGGACGAGGAGGCGGGGGAGGAGGAGCCCGAAGGCGAGCTCGGGCCGGAGGGAGTCGAGCCGGCCGCCGCCGCTCGGCGATGGGACGCCGAGATGGCCGCCGCGGACGACGAGCCGGCGGCGATCGCCCTGGTCGGGCGCCCCAACGTCGGCAAGTCGAGCCTGCTCAACGCGCTGCTCGGCGAGGAGCGGACGATCGTGTCCACGGTCCCCGGCACGACCCGGGACGCCATCGACACGCGGCTCGCCTGGGGGCGCAGCGAGGTCGTGCTCATCGACACGGCAGGGATCCGGCGGCGCGGCCGCGTCGCGTCGGGTCCGGCCGCGGAGCGCTACTCGACGCTGCGCGCCTTGCGGGCGATCTCGCGGGCGGACGTCGCGGTCCTCCTGGTCGACGCCGTCGACGGCCTGACCGCCCAGGACGCCCATGTCGCGGGCTATGTCGTCGAGGAGGGCAAGGGCCTCGTCGTGGCCGTCAACAAGTGGGACCTCCTGACCGAGAAGTCCGACCGGACGTTCGACGCGTTCGCCGCCGGGATCCGACGAGCCGCTCCGTTCCTCGATTTCGCCCCGATCGTCTCGATCAGCGCCAGGACCGGCCAGCGGGTCGGCCGGGTCCTCGAGCTGGCGGTCGACATCTGGGGCGAGCGCCGGAAGCGGATCGCCACCGGCGAGCTCAATCGAGTGCTCGCCGATGCCATCGAGCGACAGCCGCCCCCACCCGTCCGCGGTCGGCGGCCGAGGCTGTTCTACGGGACCCAGGCGGCCGTCGCTCCACCGACCTTCGTCTTCTTCGCCAGCGATGCCGCGAACGTCCACTTCAGCTACCGGCGCTACCTCGAGAACCGCCTTCGGGACGCCTATGGCTTCGATGGGACACCGATCCGGCTCGTCTTCCGCGACCGGACCTCGGTCAAGCTGCCGCGCAAGCGGCCGGCCAGGACCCCGCGACCGGGCTCGCGGCCGGCGTCTCGCGCGCCCGCCGGCGCACCGGCGGCCCAGGCGGCCGGGACTCGCGGGCGGCGCCGGATCGGGTAGCAAGCCCGGTGGCCCGGCCCTCGTCGCGGGGCGCGCCTGGCGGCGCCACGGCCGCCCGGAGGCCGCGTGTCGCCGTCGTCGGCGCCGGGACCTGGGGGACGACCCTCGCCGCGATCGTCGGGCGCGCCGAGCCGGTCGTCCTGGTCGCCCATTCGCCCGAGATCGCCGCGGCCATCGACGCGACCGGGAGGAACGAGCGGCGACTGCCGGGGATCGATCTCCCGCCCGGGATCCGGGCGACGGCCGATCCGGCGGCGGTCGCCTCGGGTGTCGACCTCGTCATCTTCGCCGTCCCGTCGGCGTATCTCCGCGCGAGCGTCGCCGCCGTCGCCGCATCCCTTCCGCCGGGGGCGGACGTGCTGTCCGTCGCGAAAGGGCTCGAGGCGGGGACGCTCATGCGCATGAGCGAGGTCGTCGCCGAGGTTGCCGGCATCGCGTCGGAGCGGGTCGCCGCCCTGTCCGGTCCGAACCTGGCCCTGGAGATCGCCCGGGGCCTGCCCGCGTCGGCCGTCGTGGCCGCGGCCGACCCCGCCCTCGCCCGGCGGATCCAGGCGAGGCTCGGCCGGCGCGAGTTCCGCCTGTACGTCAACCCCGACATCCTCGGGGTCGAGCTGTGCGGCGCGCTCAAGAACATCGTCGCCATCGCCGCCGGCGCGGCCGACGAGCTGGGCTTCGGCGACAACGGCAAGGCCGGCCTCATGACCCGCGGCCTGGCCGAGATGATGCGGCTCGGCATCGCCGCCGGGGCGAACCCCCTGACCTTCGCCGGCCTGGCCGGGATCGGCGATGTCGTCGCGACCTGCGGATCGCCGCTTTCGCGGAACCATCGCCTCGGCGTCGAGCTCGCCCGGGGACGACGCTGGGCCGACATCGAGTCGACGCTGCCGGGCGTCGCCGAGGGCGCCTACACCGTCGACGCCGCGCTCGCGCTGGCCGATCGGCTCGGCGTGGACATGCCGATCGCCCGGGAGGTCCACAACGCGCTGTTCGCCGGCAAGAGCGTCCAGCGTTGTCTCCTCGACCTCCTGTCCCGGGAGCAGAAGGACGAGCTGGCGGACTTCGGGGCCTGGGTCGAACGGCTGACCGTCGAGGCCTGAGGACGGGCGACCCGGCGGCCGTTGACGCTCACTGGCGTCGCCGACGAGCGGACGCGCGGCCGCCCTCGATCAAGCCGCCAGCATCGGCCGCCGGACCCGCCGGGTGATAGACTCGCCGCCTGTCGGGGCGTGGCGCAGCCTGGTAGCGCACCTGAATGGGGTTCAGGAGGTCGAGCGTTCGAATCGCTCCGCCCCGACCAACGTTCTCCCGCACTGAGTGGCCCTCTGCGGAAGCTCGCCTGCCCTGCTCCCGGCGCCTGGCGACAGGCCTCCCTGGCCCGAGATCGGGCCCGTCACGGCGCTCGCGGCTCGGCCGGTCGGGATCCTCCAACATCCGGCGGCCAGCTGCGTCCCATCGACGCGTCACGGGGGTGGCCGACCGGCGCTCCAGGGCG
>JAPVSP010000116.1:0-4420 GCA_047519685.1 Chloroflexota bacterium | reverse complement strand
CGGCCGACGACGATCTCCCGGATGTTCGGCGCGAACTCGGCGATCCGGTCGATCACCGTGTCCCCGAACGCCTCGCGGTTGTCGTCCCAGGACCCGAGCTCGGGGGCCAGATGGTACGGCGCGTACTGCACGAAGCAGCTGATGACGTGCTTGCCCGGCGGGGCCATCGACGGGTCGACGAGCGTGGGGATGATCATGTCGACATACGGCCGGCGGCTCCAGCAGCCGTACTTGGCGTCGTCGTACGCCTCCTCCATCTCGTCGACCGACGGGCTGAAGCTGATCGCGCCGCGGAGGTGCTCGCCGGGCCCGGGCAGGCAGGCGAAGTCGGGCAGCCGGTCGACGGCCAGGTTCACCTTCCCCGACGAGCCGCGGAACTTGAACCGGCGCACCTCGGCCTCGAACTGGGGATCGAGCGTCCCGGGCTCGAGCAGCCCGAGGAACGTCCGCCGCGCATCCGTCGAGGCGAGCACGACCGAGGCCGGGATCTCCTCGCCCGACTCGAGGACCACGCCGGTGGCTCGCCCGTCGCGGACGGTGATGCGCTCGACGCGCGCCTCGGTGCGGATCTCGGCGCCGGCCGCCCGCGCCGCCGAGCCGATCGCATCCGAGATCCCGCCGGTGCCGCCCCGGGGGATCCCCCAGGCCCGGAAGGCGCCGTCGATCTCGCCCATGTAGTGATGGAGGAGGACGTAGGCGGTGCCCGGCGAGCGCACGCCGAGGTACGTGCCGATGATCCCCGACGCGGACATCGTCGCCTTGAGCGGATCGGTCTCGAACCACTGGTCGAGGAAGTCGGCCGCGCTCATCGTCATGAGCTGGACGAAGACGGCCTGCTGCCGCTCGGGCAGCCGACCGAAGTCGCGGAGGAGCCCGCCGAGCGGCAGGAACTCGCGGGGGTCGTTGCCGGCCGGGTCCGGCGGCACGATGCCGAGGATCGGCTTGATGAAGCGCGCCATCTCGACCATCAGCCGGCCGTACTCCTCGTACGCCTCGGCGTCCGAGAGCGACCAGCGACGCAGCTCGCGGACCGTCCGGCCGTGGTCGTTGACGCGCCAGACGTAGTCGCCAGCCCCGCGCGCCCCGGCGGCGGCCGCGGCACCCTCGCGGAGCGGCGTGAACGTCCCGTCGAGCGGCAGGATGTCGAGGCCGTGGCGTGGCAGCTCGAGCTCCCGGATGATCTCCGGCCGGAGGAGCGACACGACGTAGCTGAAGACCGAGAAGCGGAAGCCGGGGACGATCTCCTCGGTCGCGGCGGCGCCGCCCAGGACGTGGCGCTGCTCGAGCACCAGGGTCCTGAGCCCGGCGCGCGCGAGGTAGGCGGCGCTGATGAGCCCGTTGTGGCCGCCTCCCACGATCACGGCGTCGTACCGCTCGGGCACCCGCTCCCTCCTCATGGCCACGGTCGAGGGGTGCCGCCGCGGCATCCAGCCTGCATAGGATCCATCCACACTCTAACGTCGGCGTCGGACGGATGTCCGGCCCATCCCGCAGTGTCACAGCGGAGGCCCGCGACACGCTACCCTGAGGCGACGATGCCCGAGCATCACGAGTCCGGCAAGCGGCCGTTGCGCGGGGTCCGAGCGTTCCCTGTCCGGGTCGTGGATCGCTGCGGGCCCGACCCGCGATGACCGTCCGCGTCGTCCGCGAGCGCATCGACCCGCGGCTGACCGCCTCGCTCTTCGCCAATTACCGGAGCGCCACGGACGCGCTCCTCGAGCTCGTCGACAACGCCGTCGATTCGCGCCTCGCCACCCGCCAGCTCAGCGTGGACCTGGCTCTCCACGCCGGGAGCGTGACGCTCATCGCGGTCGGCGGCAGCGGCATGGGGCCGGGAGAGCTCGAGCGCGACTACCTGCGCTGGGGCGCGTCGAGGAAGCGGGCCGGCGACCGGATCGGCCGGTACGGGCAGGGCGGCAAGGCGGCCATCGGTCACCTCGGTAACCGCTTCCGGATCGTCGCCTCGCCCGCCGGCAACGATCGGGCGTACGCCTTCGAGGACCCGGCCTATCGAGACCGGAGTCGACTCCGGACGTACGAGCTGGTCGAGGCGCGCAAGCCGGTCGCCCGCGAGCTGGGCTACGTCCGCATCGAGATCGGCGAGGTGGACCGCAAGGTCGACCCGCGACGGGTGCCGGCGCGGCTGGCCGAGGTCTACCGGCCGCTCCTCGAGTCGGGCGCGCTCGCCCTCCGGGTCAACCGCGCCCAGGTCGTCCCTCTCCCGTGGAAGCTCGCCGAGCGACACGAGTTCGCGGTCCGGGCGGCCGGGCGGACGATCCGGGGCTGGTACGGGCTGTTGCCGGACCCGCCAACTCCGTCCGTCGAGCCCGGCCTCCGCATCTACCACCTCGGCCGGCTGGTCGGAGCGCCGGAATGGTTCGGCCATCCTGGGCCCGCCGCGCACCCGGCGCTCGACCGGCTGGTCGGCGAGGTCGAGCTGCCCCACGTGCCCGTCACCATGAACAAGAGCGACGTCGACCGCGGCAGCGCCGAGTGGTCGGCCGTCGAGGCCCGCCTCCATCGCCTGCTGGCACCGGTCGTCCGGCGGCTCTCCCGCGAGGAGGGACCGCTCGCCAGCCCGGCCGCGCTGCGGACGGCCGAGCAGGTCCGGCGGATCCTCGCTCGCGCCCTCCGGCTGCTCGAGTCAGGGAAGCTGTTCGAGAGCGAACCCGGCACCGGAGGCGGTCCCGGACCCGGCGGCCAGTTGACGCTCGCGGAGGCCGCGACCCGGCGGGCGCCCGAGAGCGACGAAGGGACCGCCGCCGAAGAGGAGGCGCCGTCGGGCGAGGAGCCGGCCGAGGCAGTGCCCCGACCCTCGCCGCCGCCCCGAGCCGGCTCCGGCGGTCCCGGCCGCACGATCGGCGAGATCGTGATCCGGTCGCTCGACCGGCGCCTGCGCAGCGCGATGGTCGTCGAGGACGGGGTCCGCCGGGTGGTGATCAACTCGCGGTACCCGCTCTACGAGGTCCGCAAGGGCGACCTGTGGTACCAGCTCGAGACCGCGCTCCGCGAGGTGTGCGTGACGATCCCCGAGGCGACCGCCCCCGAGTTCGAGCGCAAGGTGAACGAGCTGATGCTCGTCTCGCTCGCACTTGCCGAGCGGCGCCGGCGGCGCCGGCGCGGGTCAGGGCCCGTCCGGATCTCGGCGCTCCTGACGGAGCGTTGACGCCCCGAGAGCCGATCGCCGGCGCCATACTCTCCGCGAGACGCGTTCCGAGAGGAGGCCACTTGAGCGTCGGCACCCCGTTCCATCCGCGCACGGCGCCGCTCAACAGGAAGCTGCAGTGGCGCGAGTGGTCCGGCTACTTCGCCTCGTCGGTCTATGCCGACGCGCTCGACATCGAGTACAACGCGATCCGCGAGGCGGCCGCCCTCATCGACGTCTCGCCGCTCTACAAGTACCTCGTCGGCGGCCCGGACGCCGCCCGCCTCGTCGACCGGGTCATCACCCGTGACGTCACGAAGCTGCGGGTGGGCCAGGTCTACTACACCCCCTGGTGCGACGAGCGCGGCAAGGTCGTCGACGACGGCACCGTCCACCGCCTCGCCGAGGGTCAGTTCCGCTGGACCGCGGCGGACCCCCAGTACCGCTGGCTGACCCAGAACGCGGCGGGGCTCGACGTGACGATCGAGGACGTCACCGAGTCCATCGCCGCGCTCGCCCTGCAGGGCCCGCGGGCCCGCGACGTCCTCGAGGCGGCGACCGGCCAGACCTTCGCCGACCTGCGCTACTTCCGCCGGCGCCCGTCGAGCATCGGCGACATCGCGGTCGACGTGTCGCGCACGGGCTACACCGGGGACCTGGGTTACGAGCTGTGGATCCCGGCCGGGGACGCGACGACGGTCTGGGACGCGCTCGTGAAGGCCGGGGCGGGGCACGGGATCCGGCCGGCCGGCATGCTCGCCCTGGACGTGGTCCGGCTCGAGGCCGGGCTGATCCTCCTCGAGGTCGACTACACGTCGTCGCGGCACGCCGTGAGCCCCGACCAGGACTACTCCCCGTTCGAGGTCGGCCTGGGACGGCTGGTCTCGTTCGACAAGGCCGACTACGTGGGGCGACGCGCGCTCCAGGCCGAGCAGCGCGCCGGGGGCCCGCCGCGCCGGCTCGTCGGCCTCCTCCTCGACTGGTCCGGCATCGAGGGCCTCTTCGCTGCCCAGGGCCTGCCGCCCGGCATCTCGCCCGCCGTCGATCGATCGCCGGTGCCCGTCTTCGCCGAGGGGCGGGGCCAGATCGGCCGGGCCACGAGCCGGGGCTGGAGCCCCCTCCTCAAGCAGATGCTCGCGCTCGCCTCGGTGCCGCCCGTCTACGAGCGGCCGGGCGCGCGCCTCGAGGTCGAGTGGACCGTCGAGGGGCGGCGCGGCCGGGTCGGCGCGACCGTCGTGGAGCTCCCCTTCCTGGACCTGGCGCGGAAGCGCGCCT
>JAPVSP010000115.1:0-11039 GCA_047519685.1 Chloroflexota bacterium | reverse complement strand
TCGCCGCGACGTAGGATCGCGGGGTCGACGACCTCAGCGCTCGATGGGAGGTCGAGGCGCATCCGGGTGCACCGGTTCGCGCCGGCGGACCGCGACGGGCACGCGTGGCATCCGGCCGAGCTTGCCGAGGTCGGTGCGACCCGCCCTCAGCGGCCGGTCCGTCGCTCCGGCTCGGCCATGATGAGGCGCAGGATCGCCACCTCCGGCAGCGCCGTCCGGTGCGCCACCAGACGCGAGATCCGCGCCGGATCGCCGTGCGTTCGGCGGAGCTTCTCCCGATCGAGCCGCGGCCAGAGCGTCAGCGCCTTGGCCACGTAGCGCGCCTCCAGGGCCCCCATTCCGCCACCTCGCGGGCTGCGTCGACTGTGCCGACCCCCGGCTCCCTCGACCCGTCGCTCCCTGGAGCGTCCAGTGTCCGCCCGCGGCCGCCACTTGGGCAATGCCCGGGCGACCGATGCAAGGGATCTGCAACCCGGCACCAGGCTGGGTCGGGGGATCAGGGCTCGAGCGTCGCACCCGCCGCCCGCGCGTCGGCGGCGAGCGACTCGAGTGCCGCGTCGCCAACGGCCGAGCCGTGGAGCAGCCCCATGACCCGCGAGATCCCCATCTCCCGGAAGGCGGCCAGGCGCTCGACCCGGGCCGGACCGCCGTCGTCGAGGTCCTCGTGCCAGATGTGGACGGAGACGGCGAGCGTCGCGGGGTCCCGACCGATCTCCTCGCAGCGCGCGCGGACGATCGGCAGCCACTCGCGGACCTCGCCGGGCGACGGACCGTCGAGGTTGAGCTCGTCCGCGTACCGCGCCGCCAGCCGCCAGGTCACGTTCTGGCCGTTGCCACCGACCATGATGGGGATGCGCGGGCGCTGGAGGCCCTTCGGCAGGTTGATGGCGTCGGTGACGCTGGCGTGCTCGCCCGAGTAGGAGGCGTGCCCCGTTCCGGGCTCGAGCATCCGCCCGAGGACCTCGAGGCTGTCGCGGAGGTGGGCGAGCCGCTCCTTGATCGGCGGGAAGCCGTATCCGTACGCCACCCACTCGTCTCGCTTCCAGCCCGCCCCGATGCCGAGATCGAACCTGCCGCCGCTGATGACGTCGAGGGTGCCCGCCATCTTCGCGAGGAGCCCGGGGTTGCGGTAGCTCGAGCAGAGGACGACGTGGCCGAGACGGACGCGCGAGGTCAGCGCCGCGAGGGCCGAGAGCGACGTGAAGGACTCGAACGTGAGCTCGTCGGTCGGCTTCGGGACGGTGTGGAAGTGGTCGAAGAGCCAGATCGACTCGAAGCCGAGCCGTTCGGCCTGCCGGGCGACCGTGACGGTCCGGTCCCATGCCCGGGACGGCTGCCAGCCGTCGTACTCGCCCTGCCAGCCCTGCGGCACGATGACGCCGACCTTCATGCTGCGCTCCCGCTCCTGGCTCGACGGACTGGTGGGTCGGCACGAGCGTCGCCCCGGCCGCGACGGCCGTCAAGTCGGATCGCCCAGCGACCCCGTCGCGCCGATCGGCCCGGTCGCCTCGACCCGGGGCCGGGACGGCTCAACCCGCGGTCCGGACGCCGACGAGCGCCCCGACCCCGTAGGTCACGGCCGCCGCGATCCCGCCGAGCATGACCTGGCGGACGGAGACGTACACCGACGGCCGCCGCGTCAGCCGGCTGATCCCGTAGCCGAGGACCGCGAGTGCGGCCAGGCTCCCGCCGAGGCTCGACATGAACGCCGGCGGACCCGCCGTCAACAGGTACGGGATGAGGGGTATGAGCGCCCCCAGGGTGAAGGCGAGGAACGAGCCGGCTGCCGCCGCGAGGGGCGAGCCGATCGAACGGGCGTCCAGGCCGACCTCCGTGTGGAGCATCGTGGCGACCGCGTGGTCCATGTCCGAGAAGATCCGGTCGGCGAAGTGCGCCGCCTCCTCGTCGGTGAAACCCTTCGAGCGGTAGCTGTCGACGAGGATCCGCCGCTCCTGCTCGGGGACCTCCAGGAGCTGTCGACGCTGGAGCTCGGTGTGGTAGGCGAGCAGCTCCTGCTGCGACTGGACGGAGATGTACTCCCCCACCGCCATGCTGAACGCGCCGGCGAGCAGGCCGGCGATCCCGGCGAGCACGATGACGCTGGGATCCGGGGCGGCGCCGGCGACGCCCATGACCAGGGCGAGATTGCTCACCAGCCCGTCGTTCCCGCCGAAGACGATCGGCCGCAGGACCCCGGTCGCTCGCGACTCGTGCGGGTTCTCGGGGCCGGTATCGACGTCGGGTACGGTCAGCGCGCGGAGGCGGCGGAAGAACGGCGGCACGGTCATGGGCAGCCTCGGTCCTGGCGAGGGTTCCGGGTCCTGCCGATCGTCGGGACGGACGGAGTCGTGCGACAGGGCCGAACGGCGTGTCGTCGGGGTGACCGTGGCGCGGGTCCGCCCTCGATCCGTCCGGCCCAGCCGGCGGTGCAGGGTGGCCTCGTCTCCCGGTGCCGGTCGTCACCGTGATAAGACATCGCAATCCAGCCTTAATGGTCGGCCGATTGACTGACCGGCCGGCCGCGCGCTAGACAGCGTGAGTGCGAGTCGGCCCGCTCGCCGATACGGGGACCGGGAGCTCGGGGAGTGGCGCTCTCGGTGCTGGAAGGGGCCTGAGCAGGAGGAGAAGGCCCATGCGGCTTGCTGCGCTCCGCGCGTCCCTCGGAGCCGTCGCACTCATCGCAGGCCAGGGGTTCCTGGCCGGGGCGACGGCCACCGCGAGCACCGCGCCGCCGACCATCACAGCGGACATGCCCGCCGCCGTGCCGACGGGACACAACTGGTCGTTCAACGACTACTTCCCGCGAACGTCGACCGTCCGCCAGGGATCGACGATCGATTTCGCGATCGAGGGATTCCACACCGCCACCCTGCTGCCGACCGGCACGACACCGGCGGCGGACGAGCTGAGTTCCGGCATCCTCGCCCCGGATCCCGACGACACCGTGGCGAACCCGAACGGCACCAGTCACATCCAGGTACGGGTCCCGGCGCTGCTTCCGACATCGTTCGCCTGCGGTTCCCCGGCGGCCCCGTGCATCTTCGACGGCTCGGCCGTCGTGAGCTCGGGCGTCCCGAACGCGCCCGGGCCGTTCTCCGTGCAGGTGACGGCGGATCCCGGGGTCTACGCCTTCCACTGTCGGGTCCACGCCGGCATGGTCGGTTGGCTCGACGTCGTCGGCGCGTCCGACCCGGTACCCTCCGAGGCGCAGGTCCAGGCGGCCGTGTCGAGCCAGGTCGCAGCCGATGTCGCGGCCGGCTACCTCGCCGAATCCCTGGCCGACCACCAGGCGCCCCACCGCAATGCGGATGGGACGAAGACCTGGACGCTCTCGGCCGGCACGTCGAGCCCCGACGGACGCACTGCCATCCTCGAGATGCTGCCACGCAACGTCCACATCCGGAAGGGCGACAGCGTCAAGTGGGTCTCGTCGACCCCGAACGAGCCGCACACGGTCACGTTCCCCAAGGACCTCGGGACCGACATGACCGCGCTCTGCGAGACCGACTCGACCGATACGCCAGCGGTGCCCAACCACATCCCACCGCAGGGGCCGACCGATTTCCACTGCGGAGCAATCCCGTTCCCGCAGGAGATCGAGTTCGCTCAGGGGAACGGCGTGATGAACGTCACCTCGCCGACGACCGAGTCTGACTCGGGCATCATCAGCTCGGCCGCGCTGACCACGGCGTTCGGACTTCCGCCCGGCGCGACGCTCGGGAAGTGGACGGTCTCGTTCAAGGGCGCCGTCGCCGGCAGCTATCACTACGTCTGCCAGATCCACGAGGGCATGGGGGGCACGGTCACCGTCGTTCCCGGCGGCTGAGCCCGTCCATCCCGACATCGCGAGGCCCGCCCCAAGGCGTCCCCGGGGCGGGCCTCCGCATGTTCCTGGCGAGGGCGGCGCATGAACCGCCGGGGTACAGGCCCGCGGCGACGAGACGGGACCTCTGCCGCCGATACGAGCGACGCCCGGCCTCAGGGCAGGGCGTCCGACCGGATCAGGCCTGTGGGCCCTGGTCCTGGCTCGGGGCGGGGGCGACCGGGGCCGGGGCGACCGAGGCCGGGGCGGCCGAGGCCGGGGCGGCCGGGGCCGGGGCCGCCGGGGCCGCCTGCATCGGCGCTGTTCCAGGCGTTGCGCCTTCGGCGGTCCCCCCGACCGCGTCGCGGAACTCGCGGAGTGCGCGACCGAGGGCCTCGCCGGCCTCGGGGAGCCGTTTCGGCCCGAGGATCAGGATCGCGATCCCCAGGATCAGGATCAGGTGCATCGGCGACAGGGCGCCCATCGATTCCTCCGCGGCGTGACGATCCGCGAAGCATCGCTTGCCGCGACGATCCTTGCAAGCGCCCACCCGTCACGCGGCATCCGGGCGCCGCGGGCGCTTCTCAGGACTCTGGCAGCGCGCCCTCGACGACCCACTCGCGCCCACAGGCATTACAGCGCAGGTCCGGGTCGATCGGCTCCATCACGCAGCCGCCCCTGACGAGGTGGCGAGCGTCCACCTCGGCCTCGATGGCCGGATCCGGCACCGGGTAGCCCCGGAGGATACGGGCGATGTCGCGAGAGCCGCAGCGCGGGCAGGGGTTGCCGTGGCCGACCGGGGTGACGCGTCGCACCGGGCGGCCAGGGCCACGCCCTGTCGGGATCGTCATCAGGGGCTCTCCCTTCTTCCGATCATGGTCGTCCCGGCCGCGGCGTTGGTCGAGGGCCGCGGGTACCCATCGCGAGGGCCGTCGAGAGGCATGAGCGCGCTCCGTCGGGCCGCGTCCAGCGGTCGACTATTTGCGCAGATGCGCAAATAGCTGGTAGGATCGGGCCGCGTCCCTCATCCGGAGGTAAGCGATGCTCCAGACCGGCTACACGTTCGGCATCCGATCGCCCGGCCCCCTCAGCGACATGCGTCCGAGGGTCGAGGCGGCGCTTCGCGAGCAGGGTTTCGGGGTCTTGACCGAGATCGACGTCGCGGCCACGATGAAGTCGAGGCTCGGGCTCGACCAGCCGCCCTATGTCATCCTCGGGGCGTGCAACCCGCCGCTGGCCCACCGAGCCATCGAGGCCGACCCGTCGATCGGGGCGCTGCTCCCCTGCAACGTGGTCCTGCGCGAGGACGGCGACCAGACGATCGTCGAGGTCATGGACCCATCCGCCGTGATGAGCCTCGTTCGCGACCCGGCCATCGCGGCCATCGCGGCAGAGGCGAGCGCCCGGTTGCGTCGCGCGGTGGAGATGCTCGCCGACGGCTGACCGGCTCGCCGACTGCCCGTGACCCTCGGTGCCGACGCCGGGCGGCCGCGTACGTCCGGGACCGGATCACCGACACGCGCGTCGGGAGGTTCCTCGAGCTGGCGACGGTCGCGCGGCTCGGCGAGGAGATTCAGGCGCCAGGCGCCCGGTAGCTCGGCGACAGCTTCGTCGCGGCGTCGACCTCCTCAGGGGTGAGGAGCACGGTCGTCCTGGAGCTGGCGCCACCGGCTGCCGCGACCGTCATGGCGATCGCTGCCGCCGCCTCGTTGCTCGGGAGGTCGATGGTGACATAGAAGTCGTCCCCGCCGAAACCGAAGTAGAACGACTCGAGCCTTCCTCCGAGCGACGAGGCGAGTCTGGCGACCGCATCACGACGGCCGCTGCCTCCCTCCGCGAGGACGCCCTTGATGCCGGTCACCGTGTAGCTACCGCTGACCAGATACCTGGGCATGGGTCTCTCCTGTCGCGGGGCATCCCGTGGGGACGCGCTGTGGGGGCCGCGGTCACTGTAGCCTAGGCCCGGCGGCCTCACTGTCAAGCTGCCGACGCTCGATCGGGGTGTGTCTACGAGGATACCCCTCCTCAGTGCGGTGACGCCCCCTCGGGCAACCGCTCGCCCGCCTCGACCCGGACCGGGAGGCGGTTCTCCTCGGGCGTCAGCGGACACGAGAAATAGGGCGAATACGCGCAGTACGGCGCGTACGCCAGGTTGAAGTCGAGGGTGTAGCTGCCATCCGGCTCGGGCTCGAGGTCGAGATAGCGGCCGGCCCCGTACGTGTCGCTTCCACTCGTGCCGTCGAGGAACGGCACGAACATGGCTTCAGGGTCACCCTCGTCGAGCACGTACGCAGAGAGCCGGCACGCGACACCGCCGAGCTCGAACCGGAAGGAGCCCGCGCGGCGCGCCGGCCTCAGGGCTCCGTCGGACGTCGGGATGGCGAACCGCTCGGGCCCGCCGCCCTCGTAGCGCTCGAGACGAAGGGCACCGAGGCGGTACGCCGGATCCACGGGGTAGTACGCCAGACCGCGGAAGCCGGGCCGGTCGTTCGCCTCGATCGGCGTGTGCGGGGACGTCGCGAAGAAGCGGTCCTTGGCGCGCCGCTCTATCTCGACCGCCTCGACGTAGGCCGATCGCTGGTGCTGGCTGCTCATGGCTTGGGCCCTCGGCGCTCGGTTCGCTCCGGGCGCCGCCGCCGGAGCGATGTCGGGACCATCATCCGTCCATCGGGCCCATCACGTCGGCCGGTGCGCCCGTGACCGTCACTCGGTCACCTGGGCCCGCTCCCTGAGCGGGGGCCCGACCTCATGGTGTCGATTGCAGCGCGCCTCGTACGTCTCGATGGCCCGGGCGTCGAGTCCGCCGATGACGACGAGCGGGTCGTCGACGGCGGCCGGCCGACCGTTGACCAGTCGCTGGGTCCGCGTCGCCGTCTCGCCACAGATCACGCAGATCGCGGTGAGCATCGTCACGTCATCGGCGCGCGCCATCAGCTCGGGCATCGGCCCGAACGGACGGCCGGCGAAATCGAGGTTCAGCCCGGTGACGACGACGTGTCGGCCCGAGCGACGGATGGCCTCGACCACGTCGACGATGGCCGGCACGAAGAACTCGGCCTCATCGATGCCGACGAGGTCGGCATCGCTCTCGCGCGCGATCGAGAGGATCTGCCAGGGATCCGAGACCGGCACGACCCGCGAGGGGTAACGGGCCTTCG
Organism: Chloroflexota bacterium; assembly: GCA_047519685.1. Lineage (GTDB taxonomy): Bacteria > Chloroflexota > Limnocylindria > Limnocylindrales > CSP1-4 > JAPVSP01. Next base: position 4,079 of record JAPVSP010000115.1, on the reverse strand, counting down.
ACCGGCTCTCGGCGTAGTCGGCCGGGGTGCGGGTGTCGACGTCCGGCCGGATGAGCAGGACTCGACGGCGGGCGACCTCGGCACGCCGGAGCAAACGGAGCAGCTCGTCGGTCTTGCCCGACGACATGCAGCCCGCGATGACATGGAGCCAGGGGTCGGCGCGATAGAACACGGGTGAGCCTCCGAGGCCCGAGGGTAGCCGGTCCGGACCTCCTCCGCAGCGCGACGAGACGAGCCTGCGCGAGCGGAGCACGCTCGGCTCACGCCGGCGACGTGCGAGAGGGCGGTGCAGCGGGCCCCTCCGAGGGCAGCCAGGCGCCGACGGCCGGGAGATGGCCGGCCGTGGCGGCCCTGCCGTCCGGCCCCCGGCGTCCGGCGGCGGATGGGCCGTCCTGCCCCGGCCGATGAGGCCGCTCGGCCGCAGACCCCCACGGTCGCGGACCGCACGCTTGGAGCCATCCGGAGGGACGCCGATGCCCGTCCTCCGGCGTCGATCGTGGACGCCGGTCCCGTCTTCCACGCCGTCGATCTCGTCCCATGGCCCGGCCGATCGCATCCCGGCCCTGACCTCGACCGGGCCGCTCATGCCGTCCCAAGGAGGTAGCATGCACCGCCTTCTCGGCGTCCTTGCCGCGGCCGCCCTGGTCCTCGGCATCGGTGCGCCGGCGGTCCTCGCGGCCGACATGGCGCACACCGGACGTGTCGTCATCGCCTTCAACGGACCGGTGGACATCCCGGCCGGCGAGCACGTGGACGCGGTCGTCGTCTTCTCCGGCGACGCTCGGATCGCCGGCGAGGCGAACACGATCGTCGTCATCGATGGGACCGCGACCCTGACTGGCGCGCGGGCGGAGTCGATCTTCGTCGCCAACGGCACGGTCGCCCTCGATGGGTCGACCACGGTGCTCGGCGACGTGCGGACCCTCAACTCGACCGTCGACCGGGCCCCTGGCGCGACCGTCGGGGGGTCGGTCAAGGGGATCGAGGCGGAGATCGCGGCGCTCGGGATCGTGCTCGCGCCGGCGTTCTTCCTGCTCATGATCGGCTTCGCACTCGTCACGCTCGCCGCCGCGCTGCTGGTGGCCGCCCTCGCGGCCCGCCAGGTCCGCGCCGCCGAGGGCCTGATCAGCCGCGAGCCCGCCCTGACGCTGGTCTACGGGCTTGTCGGAGCGCTGGGGATCCCGCTCGTCGCCATCGCGGCGATCGCCACGGTGGTCGGGGCCCCGCTCGGCCTGGCCGTGCTACTCATGGTCCTGCCGGGCGTGGCCTACGTCGGCTGGCTCGTCGCCTCGGTCTGGGTCGGCGACTGGATCCTCCTCAGGGTGCGCGGCTCGGTCGAGCCCGAGCGGCCGTATCTCGCGGCCGTCGTCGGCGTGATCGTGCTCGGCGCCCTGGGCCTGTTCCCACCGCTGTCGGCTATCGCCAGCCTGTTCGGGTTCGGCGCGGTCCTCCTCCTCGCGTGGCGGATCCTGCGCCACCAGGTCCTTCCGGCCGGGCAGCCGATGGCTGCGCCGGCACCGCTCGCCGGTTAGCCGAGGACCGCGCCTCGGTCGACCGGGTCCGTTGCGTCGGGGCCCGCGACGCTCGGGTCGCGGGCCCCGACCGCGTTGCATCTCGGCTCGGCCAGGCCTGCATGCCCGGCCCCGGTGACCCGGCCGACGACCAGGTCAGGACATGTTGATCGACACGACGTCGGCTCCGGCCGGGAACAGCTCGCGCCGGATCTCGTGGACGAGACCGAACGCCCGCGCCTCGTCGGCGCTGAAGGTCGATCGGCCGAGCATCGCCCGGTGGAGCTCGTCGCGCGACTTGCCGGTCGCGGCGGCGATGACGCGGACGATGTTGTCCGTGTCGATCCTGACGCTCGCGAGGCGTTCGGCCAGCTCGTCCTCGCCGAGCGCGGTGTTCGCCGCGAAGCTGACCGCGACCGGATGCATCAGGAAGCGCGCATCGGGCACCGAGTAGCGGCGACGACCGGCCACGTAGATGACCGCGCCGATGGAATCCACGCTGCCGAAGTTGTGCGTCTCGATCTCGATCGGCAGGCCCGCCAGGTAGTTGTAGACCGACAGGCCGTGGAACACGCTGCCGCCCGGCGTCGAGATGAGCAGGGTCAGGCGCGAGACGCCCTGCTGCACCTTCTGATCCACGACGTTCATCAGCGCGTTCGTGCTGTTCCCGTCGACCGGGGCGAAGAACTTGACGTACGTCGCCGCACGGGCCATGTCGTGGTTCCAGGTCACGGGTCGCATCCTCGAGCCGCCGATGGCGCGGTGATGCCGGCGACGCGCCTGCCGTCCCGCGCTCTCGCGCAGCCTACGACCGTGGCCCCCTCGTCGCACGTCCATGCATGTCGCGCGACTTCATCGCGTAGGCCGAGGCGGCATAGGCCAGCTTCCGGCTGAGCTCGCCCTGGCTGACCGACCAGCGCTCGCCCGCGCGCTCGAGCTCGGCGACGACGGCCCGCAGCTCCGGATCGTCCCCGGCGTAGCCGGCGATCCGCTCGGCGGTCTCCCGGAGCGTCTCCCTCGCGCCCAGGTACTCGCCGCGGCGATTGCGGTCGACCGCCCCCTGGAGGGCGCGGTCGGCGAACGCGCGGGCGACGACCCGGTCGACGATCCGATCGCGCGACTGGAGGTCGTTCTCGCGGTCGTCCGCGTACCGCCACATCAACGTCGGCCCCGGCTCCGCCACGGCGCCATCCCGGTCGGTGAGCTCGAAGTGGGCCGCGATCCCGCGGCCCGGCTCGCCGTACGAGAAGGTGAGCCGGACGGGCAGCCGGACCCGCTGGTCCGCGACGAGGTCCCCGAGCCGGATCAGCGTCCGGTTCCCACTCGCCTCGCAGCTGAACGGCGCGATCGGCTCCACCCCGACCCCATCCGGCGCCGTCACCTCGAGGACGACGTCGCGGGCGGTGACCTCGAGGAGCTCGCCGACCTCGCTCGTGATGTGGTCGGGGATCTGCCCGGCGTTCTCGATGAAACGGAACGAGCCGCCGCCGGCGTCGGCCATGCCGGACAGGAGCCGCTCGTCGAAATCCTCCCCGACGCCGAACGTCGAGGTCGCCACGCCCCTGGCGCGCAGCTCGGCGGCGTGCCGGGTCAGCTCGTCCGGGTCGGTCACGCCGACGTTCGCAAGGCCATCGGTCAGCAGCAGGACGCGGTTGACGCCGCTCTCCTCCAGGTGGAGAGCTACCTGCTCGGCGCCCCGCAGCCAACCGCCGGCCAGGGCCGTCGTGCCGCGCGCCTCGATGCGGCCGAGGGCGTCGAGCGCCTCCCGCCGCGCCGCGGGCGACGCCGCCCGGCTCTCGCTCACGATGTCGACGTGCTCGTCGTAGACGACGACGGCGAAGCGGTCCGCCAGGGCGAGCCGGTCGATCGCCTGGCGCACGGCCTCCTTGACCAGCTCGAGCTTCTTGCCGGTCATCGAGCCGGATCGGTCGAGGACGAAGGCGAGGTGGGCGGATGGCCGCGGACGGTCGGCCCTGGCGGCCGGCGCGGTGAGCTCCGCCACGACGTAGCGCTGGCTGCGATGGACGGTCCGGATGAGCTGCCGGTCCGAGCGGACGACGAAGGTCACGGCCGATCCTCCTCCTGGAGCTGGCGAGCGAAGGTGACGAGCCGTTCGACCCTTCGGTTCTGCGGACGGCTCAGCGGCCGCCGCACGTGAAGCTCGATGTCGGGCTCAAGGACGATGCGCTCCCATTGCGAGCGGTCGGGCCCGGCCGCCGCTGGCGTCCGATCCGCGCCCTCGCCCGGGGCGCCCGGCCCACGCCGCGCCGCCGTCGTTCCGGGAGCCAGCGTCGGGGCCGGCGCGGGCGGCGCCTCCAGCCCGGGCGGAGGCGCGACGGTGAGCGTCGGGAGACGACCGCCGCCGAGCACGGCCCTGACGTATTCGAGGGCCGAGCCGGCGGGCTCGGGATCGGCCCCTTCCGCGAGCGCGACCACGACCTCGTCGGGCATCCCGGCGAGTCGCCGCCGGATCTCGGCCAGCGGAAGGTGGGCCCGCTGGAGCCGCCTGATGGTCCGGAGTCGGGCGAGCGACGCATGACCGTACCTGGCCCCCGGACCGGCCGGCTC
>JAPVSP010000114.1:0-6294 GCA_047519685.1 Chloroflexota bacterium | reverse complement strand
CTCGAGACCGGCCAGCGCTTCGCCATCCGCGAGGGCGGCCGGACCGTCGGCGCCGGCGCGATCACCAGCATCATCGAGTAGGGATCCGATGGCGAAGGTCGAGGCCCGGCCGGTGATCCAGCTGGCCTGCACCGAGTGCAAGCAGCGGAACTACACGACCCGCAAGAACAAGAAGAACGACCCCAACCGGATCGAGTTCCGGAAGTACTGCCCGCGAGAGCGGCGCCACACGCTCCACCGGGAGGCGAAGTAGCATCCAGACCTCGGTGTAGGCGCGTAGCTCAATTGGTAGAGCTCTGGTCTCCAAAACCAGTGGTTGTCGGTTCGAGTCCGGCCGCGCCTGCCATCCCCCGCACATGAGAGCATCGCTGACGTGACACGCATCCGGCGCTTCGTCCAGGAAGCCTGGTCCGAGCTGAAGAAGGTCTCCTGGCCCACGTTCGAGCAGGTCCGCAACCTGACGATCCTGGTGTTCGTGGTGTCCGCCGCGGTGGGGCTCTACATCACCGGACTCGACACGGTCTTCGCGCAGGCCATCCGCCTGCTCCAGGGGTAGGTGGACGTGACGATCGAGACGACCGCGAGCGAGAAGCGGGAGAAGCGCTGGTACGTGATCCACACGTACTCGGGCTACGAGAACAAGGTCAAGGCGAACCTCGAGCACCGCATCGAGTCGATGGGCATGGAGGATCGGATCTTCCAGGTCCTCGTCCCGATGGAGGACGAGATCGAGATCCGCCAGGGCCAGCGGCACACGGTGCAGAAGAAGGTCTACCCGGGCTACGTCCTGGTCGAGATGATCCTCGACCCTGACTCCTGGTTCGTCGTCCGCAACACGCCGGGCGTCACGAGCTTCGTCGGGGGCGGGAACATCCCGGGCATGCGGAGCGAGCCGATCCCGCTCGACGAGAGCGAGGTCAAGCAGATCCTTCGCCACATGGGCGTCGAGACGCCCAAGTACCGGGTAGCGTTCCAGAAGGGCCAGAGCGTCCGGGTCACCGACGGCCCCTTCTCGGAGTTCATCGGGACCGTCGACGAGGTGAACCCCGAGCGCAACAAGGTCAAGGTCCTGGTGAGCATCTTCGGCCGAGAGACCCCGGTCGAGCTCGACTTCCTCCAGGTCGAGAAGCTCTAAGAGAGGAAGCCCGCCCCCGTGGCCAAGAAGATCCGCATCGTGCTCACGCTCCAGCTGCCGGCCGGCAAGGCCACTCCCGCGCCGCCGGTCGGCACCGCCCTCGGCCCCCACGGCATCAACATCGTCGAGTTCACGAAGTCGTACAACGAGAAGACGGCGGACAAGGCTGGCCAGGTCATCCCTGCCCAGATCACGATCTTCGAGGATCGTTCGTTCACGTTCATCCTCAAGACCCCACCCGCCGCGGACCTGCTGCGCAAGGCGGCGGGCGTCGATCGCGGCGCCGCCACCCCGAAGCGGGCGACCGTCGGCCGGGTGACCCGGGACCAGGTCCGCGAGATCGCCAACATCAAGCTGACCGACCTGAACGCGACCGACCTCGAGGCCGCCATGCGGCAGATCGAGGGGACCGCCCGGAGCATGGGGATCGAGGTCGTCGGCTAGGTCCGCGACCCGCGCGCCGACCGCGTTGATCGTCGGCCGATCACCCCGCGCCAGGGGGAGGCCGGAACACCCGGCCGACAGGAGGAGTCACGATGGCCCCGCACGGCAAGAAGTACCAGGATGCGGCGAAGCTCGTCGATCGGACCAGGGTCTACCCACCGTCCGACGCCGTCGCGCTGGCCAAGGAGACCTCGACCGTCAACTTCGACGCGTCGATCGAGGCGCATCTCCGGCTCGGCGTCGATCCCCGCCATGCGGATCAGATGGTCCGGGGCACCGTGGTGCTCCCGCACGGGACCGGCAAGGTCGTCCGCGTCGCCGTGTTCGCCCAGGGCGAGAAGGCTCAGGAGGCGCTGCGCGCCGGGGCCGACGAGGTCGGCGCCGACGACCTGGTGAAGCGGATCGAGGCCGGCTGGCTCGAGTTCGACGTGGCCCTCGCGACCCCGGACATGATGGGCCAGGTGGGACGCCTCGGCCGGATCCTCGGTCGGCGCGGCCTGATGCCGAACCCGAAGGCCGGCACGATCACGTTCGACCTCGAGCGGGCCATCCGTGAGGTGAAGGCCGGCCGGGTCGAGTTCCGCGTCGACAAGGGCGGCATCGTCCACGTCTCGTTCGGCAAGCGCAGCTTCGAGCCCCAGGATCTCCTCGAGAACCTGGCGGCCCTCGTCGACGCGATCAATCGCGCCCGGCCGGCGGGCGCGAAGGGCCAGTACCTCAAGAGCCTGACGATCGCCAGCACCATGGGCCCGGGAGTCCGGGTCGACGTGCCGGCCGTGCTCGCGGTGGCCGCCGCGGCCTAGACCAGACGGGGTGACGGCCCGTGGAGCCACCGGCCCGCCGGCGCGTCACCGATCAATCGAATACGACGGACCGCCGCAGACAGCCTGCGCCCGCGGACCGCGCCCGACCGGGAGGACCGGCCGGCCGACGGTCGGGGCTCGATCCGCCGGACCGGATCGGACGGGGAGGCGACTCCCCGGCCGGGGACGCCGACGAGCACGCCGAGGCAGGACCAGCGCACGACCCACCTCGGTGGGCGCGCCCCTGCGAAGTGCCGGGCACCGTCGCAGGGGCGTTTCGGGTCCTCGGACCCTGACCGCCCACCGCCGCGCGCCGGATGCGCGCCGAAGCAGGAGGTCGCTCATGCCGACCGAGGCCAAGCGCGAGACGGTCGCCGAGCTGCGGGACGAGCTGTCCCGGAGCCGGACGCTCATCGTTTCCGAGTACCGAGGCCTCACGGTCAAGGAGATCGCGGAGATCCGCCGGTCGCTCCGCAAGCAGGCCATCACCTACCGGGTCGTCAAGAACCGGCTGCTGAAGATCGCGGCGGAGGAGACCGTCGGCGAGGCGCTCGGCCCGCTCCTGACCGGTCCGACGGCGGTCGCGTTCGGCGTCGACGAGGCGGGCACGGCAAAGGCGGTCCTCGATGCCGTCCGACCGTACAAGATCGTCAAGGTGACGGGCGGCGTGCTCGGCACCCGGATGATCGACGCCGAGGGAGTCCAGCGCCTCGCCGCGCTCCCCGGACGCGAGGTCCTGCTGGCCCAGGTCGCCGGCGGCTTCGCGTCGCCGCTCGCGAACATCGCCGGGCTCATCGCCGCGCCGCTTCGCGACATGGCCGGCCTGCTCAGCGCGCTCAACGACCAGAAGGTTTCCGCCGCCTGATCGGCGGCTCACACACCGACATCACCTCGCCCGCCCGCGATGGGCGGCGCGCCCAGGAGGATACAGACACATGGCCACCCTGACCACCGACCAGCTCCTCGAGGCGTTCGAGAAGATGACCGTCCTCGAGCTGGCCGACTTCAAGAAGGCCTTCGAGGACCGGTTCGGCGTCACCGCCGCGGTCGCCGCGGCCCCGGCCGCCGCGCCGGCCGCCGCCGCGGCCGTCCCCGTCGAGGCCGCCGAGGAGCAGACCGAGTTCACGGCCGTCCTGGCCGAGATCGGCCCCAACAAGATCCCGGTCATCAAGGTCGTCCGGGAGCTCACGGGGCTCGGCCTCAAGGAGGCGAAGGACCTCGTCGACGCGGCCCCCAGGCCCGTCAAGGAGGGCGTCGCCAAGGAGGAGGCCGAGAAGATCAAGGCCGCCCTCGAGGCGCAGGGCGCCAAGGTCGAGATCAAGTAGCACGGAGCGGGGGGAACGCCGCTCGCGCCGCGAGCGCACAGAACGCGCGCCATGGGGCGTCGGCTCAGCCGGCGCCCATCTGGCGCGCCCCGGGACCATTTGACAGGTGAACGAATCGCGGTATCCTACTCCTTCTGTGAGCGCGGCCCTTTCCCTGTCCCTCCTCCGCCAAGGAGCGGTGCATGCTGTCTGCTGCTGAGACGTCGCTGCGTGCCACCCGCGCACCCGCGCGCAAGCGGTACGCCCGGATCCCCGAGGTCCTGCCGATCCCGAACCTGATCGAGCTGCAGCTCGAGTCGTTCCGCTGGTTCGTCGACAGGGGGCTGCGGGAGCTGTTCGACGAGATCAGCCCGATCAAGGACTTCACCGGCAAGGTGATGGAGCTCCAGTTCCTCGACTACGAGTTCGGACCACCGAAGTACAGCGAGGAGGAGTGCCGCACCAAGGACCTGACGTTCAGCAAGCCGCTCTACGTCAACGTCGAGCTCCTGATCAAGGAGACCGGCGAGATCCAGCGCCAGCGCGTCTACATGGGCGACTACCCCTGGATGACCGACCTGGGCACGTTCGTCATCAACGGCGCGGAGCGCGTCGTGGTGTCGCAGCTGGTCCGGTCGCCCGGCGTGTACTACAGCGACGTCGAGGACCCGGCGTCGGGCCGGATGCTGTTCTCGGCGAAGGTCATCCCGAACCGCGGCGCCTGGCTCGAGTTCGAGACCAACAACAAGGACCAGCTCTGGGTCAAGGTCGACCGCAAGCGGAAGATCCCGGCGACCACGCTCCTCCGCGCGGTCGGCTACGAGCAGAACGACGAGATCAGCGCGGTCTTCGCTCCGCTCGACGTCGACCCGGAGCACCCGTATGTCGCGGCCACCCTCGAGAAGGACGTCACCCATACCGTCCAGGACGCCCTGATCGAGGTCTACAAGAAGCTGCGCCCGGGCGACCCGCCGACCGGTGACAACGCTCGTCAGCTCGTCGAGAGCCTGTTCTTCAACTTCCGCCGCTACGACCTCGGTCGGGTCGGCCGCTACAAGTTCAACAAGAAGCTCGACCCGGTGGCCGAGCGGATGGGCATCGAGCTGTCGCGCGATGGCCGGACGATCACCCGCGAGGACATCGCCGCGATCGTCGGACATCTCATCGAGTGCGATCGCGGGCTGCACCCGCACGATGACATCGACCACCTGGGCAACCGGCGCATCCGGGCCAATGGCGAGCTGATCCAGAACGCGTTCCGGATCGGCCTGCTCCGGATGGAGCGCGTGGTCCGCGAGCGGATGACGATCCAGGAGATCGACAAGGCGACGCCCAACGCGCTCATCAACATCCGCCCGGTCGTGGCGGCGATGAAGGAGTTCTTCGGCGGCAGCCAGCTCAGCCAGTTCATGGACCAGACGAACCCGCTGGCCGAGCTGACCTCCAAGCGACGCCTCTCGGCCCTCGGTCCGGGCGGTCTCTCCCGCGAGCGCGCCGGGTTCGACGTCCGCGACGTCCACCACAGCCACTACGGTCGGATCTGCCCGATCGAGACGCCCGAGGGTCCGAACATCGGGCTGATCGGCTCCCTCGCCACGTACGGGCGCATCAACAGCTACGGCTTCATCGAGACGCCGTACCGCAAGGTCAAGCGGACGGTCGCCTGGGACGAGCCCGGCCTCGAGTCGTACGCGGCCGGGAGCGACCTTGTCACCAAGTCGGGCGAGGTCGTCGTCAAGGCCGGCGAGGGCTTCACGGCCGCCGCCGCGGCAGAGCTCAAGCGCCAGAAGGCCCAGGCCTTCCCCATCCACCCGATCGTCACCGACGAGATCGTCTACCTCGCGGCCGACGAGGAGGAGGAGCACGTCGTCGCACAGGCCAACGCGCCGCTCGACGAGCGGGGCCACTTCGTCGACGAACGCGTCCCGTCGCGCTACCGGGATCAGTTCCCGGAGGCCCGGCCCGGCCAGATCGAGTACATGGACGTCAGCCCCAAGCAGGTCGTGTCGGTCGCGACGGCACTCATCCCGTTCCTCGAGCACGACGATGCGAACCGCGCCCTGATGGGCTCGAACATGCAGCGGCAGGCCGTCCCGCTCCTGGAGCCCGAGGCGCCGATCGTCGGGACCGGCGTGGAGGAGCGGGCCGCCCGGGACTCCGGCCAGGTCGTCGTCGCACGTCGAGCCGGGGTGGTCACGAGCGTGACCGCGGACCGCGTCCGCGTCGAGACCGACGCCGGCGAGCTCGACGAGTATCGGCTGCTCAAGTTCGTGCGCAGCAACCAGGGGACGTGCATCAACCAGCGCCCGATCGTCGACGTCGGGCAGCGCGTGGCCGAGGGCGAGGCCATCGCGGACAGCAGCTCCACCGACCGCGGCGAGCTCGCGCTCGGGCGCAACGTGCTCGTCGCGTTCATGAGCTGGGAGGGCGGCAACTACGAGGACGCGATCGTCATCAGCGACCGCCTCGTCCGCGACGACCTCTTCACGAGCATCCACATCGAGAAGCACGAGATCGAGTCGCGCGACACGAAGCTCGGCCCCGAGGAGATCACCCGCGACATCCCGAACGTCGGCGAGGAGTCCCTCAAGGACCTCGACGAGGAGGG
>JAPVSP010000113.1:0-8874 GCA_047519685.1 Chloroflexota bacterium | reverse complement strand
TCTGGGAGGTCGTCGTGCGCGGTGGCCGCGAGTCGACCGGGCTCGATGCGGTCGGTTGGGCCGAGCGCGCGGTCGACCTGGGCGCGGGCGAGCTGCTGGTGACGTCGATGGACCGGGATGGCACGGGCGGCGGCTTCGACGTCGCCCTGCTGCGCTCCATCGCCGAGCGCGTGCCCGTCCCGGTCATCGCCTCAGGCGGAGCGGCCCGGCCGGCGGACTTCGTCGCGGCGGTCAGGGACGGCGGTGCGGACGCGGTGCTCGCGGCGTCGATCTTCCACCGGCGGGTCCACTCGATCGCCGAGGTGAAGCGAGCCATGGCCGAGGCGGGCCTCCCGGTCCGCGCGACGGCGGGGGTCGTCGCGTGACCGGATCCCTGGACGCCTCCTCGGTGCGGTTCGGCGGAGACGGGCTCGTCCCGGCGGTCGTGCAGGACGTCGCCGATGGCCGGGTGCTGATGGTCGCGTACGTCGATGCCGAGGCGCTCGCGGCGACCCTCCGGACCGGCGAGGTCCACTTCCACTCGCGATCGCGCGACCGGCTCTGGCGGAAGGGCGAGACGAGCGGCCACATCCTTCGCCTGCGCGGGATCGAGCTCGACTGCGACGGCGACGCGCTCCTGCTCGCCGTCGACCCCGTCGGGCCGACCTGCCATCGTGGCACGCGCAGCTGCTTCGACGAGCCCGGCGCCGGGACCTCGCCGAGCGACCAGGGCTTCGCCTGGCTGGAGCGGCTGTGGGCGACCATCGAGCGCCGCGCGGCCGAGCGACCGCCCGGCTCGTACACGGTGCGCCTGCTCGACGGCGGCGTCGACTCGGCCGGCCGCAAGGTCGCCGAGGAGGCCACCGAGGTCCTGCTGGCCGCGAAGGACGACGCGACCGCCGAGGCCGGCGGCGACGACCGGGCCGGGACGCGCGGCGCGCTGGCGGGCGAGGCCGCCGATCTCCTCTACCACACGCTCGTCCTGCTGGCGGAGCGTCGGCTCGCGCCGGCCGACGTCATCGAGGTCCTTCGCGGGCGACACGCCGACTGAGCGGCGCCCGCCCGACGCGGCGCACCGCGGGCCCGACCCGCCAGGGCCTCCCGCCGCGACCCCGCTCAGCCTCGCCGCCGGCCGATGCGCAGCCGCCGCCGGCCGATCCGGACCACCAGCCAGCGACCGTCGATCGGCTCGGGCACGGGCGCGTCCCAGGCGCCGGGCCGCTCGTCGCCGATCGTCACGCCGCCACCGGCGATCGCCCGGCGGGCCTCGCCGTTGGACCCGAACACGCCCGCCGCGACGAGGAATGGCCCGGCGCCCGCCAGGCGCTCCTGGTCGGTGAAGTCGAAGCGCTCGATCGCCTCGTAGAGCGTCGCGAGCACGCCGGGGTCGACGATGGGCTCGCGGCTGAAGGCCGCCTCGGAGACGCGGACGGCATGCCGCGCCTCGGCCTCGCCGTGGACCCGCGCCGTGATGTCCAACGCGAGGGCGCGCTGGGCGGGCCGAGCCTCGGCGTGGGCCGCCTGCTCGGCCTCGAGCGCCTCGATCGCGGCCCGGTCCATGAGGGTGAAGAACCGCAGGTAGCTCACGACCTCCGTGTCCGGGGTGTTGAACCACCACTGGTAGAAGGCGAACGGGGAGGTCATCGAGGCATCGAGCCAGACGGAGGTCCCCTCGGCGGTCTTGCCGAACTTCCCGCCCCCGGCATCGGTGAGGAGCGGGTAGCACAGCCCGTGCGCCGGCTCGGCGTCGTCCGCCCCGCCCTCGACCCGCCGGATGAGCTCGAGCCCGGCCGTGATGTTGCCCCACTGGTCGGCGCCGCCCATCTGGAGCTCGACGCCGAGCTCGCGATACAGATGCAGGAAGTCGGCGGCCTGCAGGAGCATGTAGCTGAACTCGGTGAACGACAGCCCTCGGTCGAGCCGCGCCTGCACCGATTCCTTGGCGAGCATGTACGGGACCGTGAAGTGCTTCCCCACGTCGCGCAGGAAGTCGAGCATCGAGAACGACCCCAGCCACTCGAGGTTGTCGACCATGAGCGCGCCGCGCGAGCCGGGCGCGAAGTCCAGGAAGCGTGCGAGCTGGGACCGGATCCCCGCGACGTTGGCGGCCAGCGCGTCGCGATCGAGCAGGTTCCGCTCGCTCGACCGACCCGACGGGTCGCCGATCATGCCCGTCGCCCCGCCGAGGACCACGACGGGCCGACCGCCGTGCCGCTGGAGGTGGAGCAGGCCGAACACCGGGACCAGGTGACCGACGTGGAGCGACGGCCCGGACGGATCGAACCCGTTGTAGCCCGCGATCGGAGCGCCGCTCGCGAGACGGGCCTCCAGCCCCGGCGTGCACTCGTAGAGCAGGCCTCGCCAGCGGAGCTCGGCGAGAAGCCCCGCGACCGTCCCTCGGGCGGACGGTTCGGACCGGGATGGATCGGCGAGCGTCACAGGACGACGGGCCGAGCCGTCTCGACCCGCCGAGAGCCGGGGACCATCATCGCCCGTATGCTATCGCTATCGTGACCTCCAAGATGCATACCAGCCTGGCGCGACGACAGCGCCAGCGCCGCCTGGGTGGCCAGCGGCGCCGATCGAGCGGCAGTGGCCGCACCGTCGGTTCCATCGCCATCGCGATCCCGCTGTTCCTGTTCGGGACGCTGGTCCTCGTGGGCCTCGTCGGCTTCGTCGGCGTGGTCGCCGCGTACAACCACTACAGCCAGGGTCTCGGGGACCCCAGGACGATCCTCGAGACGCTCTCGTTCGACCAGCAGACCCGGATCCTCGACCGGACCGGGCAGGTCGAGCTGGCGCGACTCGGGCAGTTCAAGCGCGAGGTCGTCACCTTCCCCGAGATCCCCGAGGAGCTCATCGACGCGACGACGGCGATCGAGGACAAGTCCTTCTGGGACAACGCCGGGTTCGACCCGGTGGGCATCGTGTCGGCGGCCATCGACACGCTCCGGGGCAGCGAGCGTGGGGCCTCCACGATCACCCAGCAGCTGGTCCGGGCACGCCTCCTGCCGCCCTCCGCGTTCCAGGGCTCGCGCTACGAGCGGAAGATCAAGGAGATCATCCAGTCCATCCGGCTGACCCAGGAGTACGGCGCAGGACTGGAGGGCAAGCAGGCGATCATCGCCGCCTACCTGAACCAGAACTTCTACGGCAACCAGAGCTACGGCGTGGCCGCGGCGGCGAGGAGCTACTTCGGCAAGGACCTGAAGGACCTGACGCTCGCCCAGATGGCGATCCTGGCCGGCATCCCCCAGTCGCCGAGCACGTACGACCTCGTGAAGAACGCGTTGCCCACCTGCACGGTCGAGGTGGCCCAGGGGGCCGAGTGCCCGGCCGGCAAGACCCAGCTGGTGGTGCCCGCCACGACCGAGATCGTCAAGCGCCGCAACTTCATCCTCGAGCTGATGAAGACCCGGAGCGTCCTCTCGGGTGCCCTGCATACGGCCCAGGACTACGAGGCGGCCAAGGCCGAGCCCGTCGTGCTCGCGCCACAGGCGACGCAGCCCTGGAAGGCCGCCCAGTTCGTCTGGCAGGTCCGGAGCCAGCTCGGGGCGATCCTCTGCGGCCCCGACCAGGCGGACAACTGCGACAAGGTCGACACCGGCGGCTTCCAGGTCACGACCACCCTCGACTGGGGCATGCAACAGACGGTCGAGAAGTGGCTGGCCGTGTCCGCGCGCGCCCCGAACAGCAAGAACCTGGACCAGATGCTCACCCAGTACCAGATCCCCAAGAAGGACTGGACCTGGCTCAAGGCGCTCGTCGGCCGCAACATCAACGATGCCGCCGCCGGGGTGATCGACGCCCGGACCGGCCAGGTCCTCGCGTACGCCGGGAGCGCGGGCTACGAGCTGCCGGGCACCACCACGTTCCAGCCGCAGTTCGACGTCCTCTCGGACGGCTACCGCCAGCCCGGGTCGGCGATCAAGCCGGTCGACTACTCGATCGGCATCGACGACCGGACGATGACGGCCGCGACCATGTTCATGGAGGTCGTCACCGATTTCGGCACGAAGGCCAAGCCGTACACGCCGACCCAGGCCGATCACGTCGAGCGGGGGCCCGTCCGCCTGCGGTCGGCCCTCCAGTTCTCGCTCAACATCCCGGCCATCAAGGCCGGCCTCATCAACGGGCTCGACCATCAGTTCGAGCGCTCGCAGGACTTCGGGATCCACTTCCAGCCCGGCAGCATCCCGGTCGTCTCGATGAGCATCGGCACGCTCGAGCTCCACCCGATCGACCTGCTGACGGCGTACGCGACGATCGCCAACGGCGGGATGCGGATGCCCCGCGAGATGATCGTCGAGGTGCGCGACTCGAACGGCCAGCACGTCTGGTCACCGGCCGACTCGAAGCCCACGGGCCAGCAGGTCATCAGCCCGCAGGCCGCCTACGTCGTGACCGACATCCTCGCCGGCAATACCGACAAGGCGCAGAACCCGTACTGGGGCCAGTGGGCGATCACGCAGAACGGGAAGCGACGCGAGGCGGCCTACAAGACCGGGACCACCGAGGACAACCGCGACGTGACGGCCTTCGGCTTCCTGGCGCCGCCCAAGGACCCCAGCCAGCCGCAGCTCGTGGTCGGCGTCTGGATGGGCAACAGCGACAACTCGCCGAACACCGGCAGCCTGTCGCTCGACTCGTCCGCCCCGGTCTGGTCGCGGATCCTCACCGACATCTCGGCGAACCTGCCGTTCGCGAGCTTCGCGGATGCGCGTCCCTCGGGCCTCGTCCAGGTCCCGGTGGACGCGTGGAGCGGGCTGCTGCCAGGGCCGTTCACGACGAAGACCTACAACGAGTGGTTCATCGACGGCACCCAGCCCAAGAAGATCGACGATACGAAGGTGCCGGTCGACATCGACCAGGCGAGCGGCGACCTCTGGCAGGACGGCTGCGCCGGGCCGAAGGTCACCCAGGGCTTCCTCGATCTCTCGAACGTCGAGCCCAACTTCCCGGCCTGGAAGCCGTTCACCCAGGGCTGGGTCGCCCGGGCCGCCCAGGGTGTCGGGGTGGCGGGCGGACCGATGAAGACCCGGACCGGCTACTTCTACAACGGCGCCTTCATGCCGTTCGGCAAGACGTGGGGTGCCCCGTTCGCGCCGACGACCGTCTGCACGCCGCTCCCGTCGCCGTCGCCGTCGCCCGAGCCCTCGTGCTTCGTCAACCCGCTCGACCCGCTCGCGACGCCGTGCCCGTCGATCGAGCCACCGCCCTCGCCGACCGCGCCCCCGCCCTCGCCAAGTCCATCGCCGTCGCCGAAGCCGAAGAAGCCCTGATGGCGGCCGCGCGGTCGCCCGGCGCGCGGCCCGGATCGACCGGCTAGAACCTCAGGATCGTCGCGCCGTCGCCGCCCTCGCCCCGCTCGCCCGGCTGGACGGACGTGACCAGCGGGTGGCTGGCCGCGCTGGCCCGGACCGCGTCCCGCAGCGCCCCCGTGCCAAGGCCGTGGATGATGGTCGCCCGCTCGAGGCCGGCCAGCGCGGCATCGTCGATGTAGCGCCCGAGGGCCTCGAGGGCCTCGTCGACCCGCGCCCCGCGCAGGTCGAGCGAGGATGCCACCGTCCGCGAGCGCGAGAGCCGGAGCGCGGCGGCGGTCGAGCCACCCCCGGATCGCGGCGCCGGCGCCCGGCCCACCGCGTCGCCGTCCGCGCCCCCGAGCGCGGGCACCAGATCGTCGAGATCGACGGAGATACGGAGCCCACCGGCCTCGAGCGTCGCCCGTCGGCCACCCCGCTCGAGCGAGGCGATCCGGCCCTCCCATCCGCCGCTCAGGCTGCGAGCCCGCTCGCCGAGCCGCCAGCTGCGCCGGGCGGCCGGGCGCTCGACGGCGGGGACCGGCGCCTCGGGGAGCCGCGCGAGGCGGCCCTCGGCACGGGCGACGGCCGCGTCGAGGCTCTGGGCCGTCACCGTCTCGCGCTCGAGGGCCCGGCGGGTCGCCCGGACGTCATCGCGCAACTCCTCGAGCAGCCGCTCGGCATCGGCCCGCGCGCTCCGCACGGTCTCGTCGCGCTCGCGGCGTGCCCGCCGGCGCTCCTCGTCGGCCGCCCGCAGCGCCTCCGCCGCGCGCGACTCGGCCGTCCTCGCTCGATCGAGCGCCTCGGCGGTCGCGCCCTCGGCCTCCCGGATGGCCGCCAGCGTCGCCTCGAACGCGCGCTCGTTCTCGGTCAGCCGCGACCGGGCGTCGGCGACGATCGTCTCGGGCAGGCCGAGCCGCTCGGCGATCGCGAAGGCCTGGCTCCCGCCGGGCAGGCCGATGGTCAGGTGGAAGGTGGGGCTGAGGGTCTCGAGGTCGAAGTCCACCGAGGCGTTCATCGCCCCTGGGGTCGTGTGCGCGTAGGCCTTGAGCTCCGCGTAGTGCGTCGTGGCGGCGACGAGGGCGCCGGTCCGGATGAAGTGATCGAGGAGGGCCTGGGCGAGCGCGGATCCCTCGGTCGGATCGGTCCCCGCCCCGAGCTCGTCGAGGAGGACGAGGGTGCCCGGCCCCGCGGCCTCGACGATCGAGACGATCCGCCTGAGGTGCCCTGAGAAGGTCGACAGCGACTGGGCGATCGACTGCTCGTCGCCGATGTCGGCATAGACGTCGCGGAAGACCGGTAGTCGGCTGCCCGCCTCGGCCGGGATGTGGAGACCGCTCTGGTGCATGAGCGACAGGAGGCCGAGGGTCCGGAGGGTGACCGTCTTGCCGCCGGTGTTCGGGCCGGTGACGAGCAGCGCCGTGAATCCGTCGCCCAGCCGGACGTCGATCGGCACGACCCGGCCGGTCAGCCCGGGGTGGCGCGCGCCGAGCAACAGGAGCTCGGCGCGGTCCGCCGTCGCCGCCCGAGCGGCGTCCATGTCCCCGGCGAGCGTTGCCTTGGCCGCCCAGAAGTCGAAGCGGGCGAGCCCGTCGAGCGTCTGCCGCAGGAGGGTCGCGTTCGCGCCCACCAGGCCGGACAGCTCATCCAGGATCCGGCCGATCTCCTCGGCCTCGGCGGCCTGGGCCTCGCGCCAGGCGTTGCCCAGCTCGACGACGACGAGCGGTTCGACGAACAGCGTCTGGCCGCTCCCCGAGGCGTCGTGGACGATGCCCTTCACGCGGGCTCGCGCCTCGGCCCGGATTGGGACGACGTAGCGGCCGTTCCGGAGGGTGACGATCGGTTCCTGGAGGGCGCTCCCGAGCTCGGAGGCGACCAGCGAGTCGAGGCGTCGTCGGAGTCGCTCGTAGGCGACCCGGACCGCCGCGCGCAGCGACCCGAGTCTCGGGGACGCGGTGTCGAGGAGCTCGCCGGTCGGGTCGAAGCTGCGGGCGAGCGTGCTCCGGAGGGCCGGCAACGGGTGCAGCGAGCGACCAAGCTCGCGCAGGAGCGGCCGTCGCTCGTCGGCAAGGGCCGTCGCCAGCCGGGCGGTCGCGTCGAGTGTGTCGGCGATCTCGAGGAAGTGCGCCGGATCGAGCCGGCCGCCCCGCGCCGCACGCTCGATCCAGGGTCCGATGTCGCGGGCCGAGCCGATCCCGACGCCAGGTCGCTCGCTGAGCAGCGCTCGCGCCTGGTCGGTCTCATCGAGCCAGCGGCCGACGAGCACCGGGTCGTGGGTCGGGCGGAGGGCGTCGGCGAGCCGGCGGCTCGGCTCGAACGAGGTGGCCGCCGCGAGCCGGCCGAGGATGAGCGGGAACTCGAGGATCTCGAGCGACCGGGGGTCCATCACGGCCTCCGGGGCGCTGGCCCGGAGAGCGCCGGGCTGTCGGGCACGATCAGCCGCCAGGGCCGGCTCGTCCACGGTTCGCCGGCATAGCCGACTCCCACCCGTGGCGTCGCCGTCACCGCCGGCGCGGGCTCATCGGCCGGCGGCGCCTCGAGACGCACGGGCGAGGAGGGTTCGCACAGGTCGAGCCCGGTATCCGAGCGGACGAGGCCGAACGCGGCCGCGACCAACCCCGGCCCGCTGGCCAGCCGGGCCGCCGGAAGACGTGCGAGGCGCTCGGCCTCGGCCGCCGGGTCCCGCCGCGGGCCATGCAGCCGGCGAGCGACCAGCGCGAGCCGCCCGGTCCGCATCGCGTCGGCACCGTCGAGCGGCTCGACGGCCCGAATGAGCAGGGCGGCCGGACGCCCGGCCGGTTCGGTCACCACGTTGAGGCAGTCGTACATCCCGTAGACAAGATAGACGTAGGCGATGCCCGGCGGTCCGTACATCACCGAGTTGCGGGCGGTGCGACCGAACCGGGCATGCGAGGCGCGGTCGTCCTGGCCGATGTACGCCTCGACCTCCACGATCCGGCCGACCCGGCGTGCGGACTCGGGCCGATCGACCTGGCCGGTCGGCGCGGCCGGGTCGGGCTCCCGCACGAGCCGGGCGCCGAGGAGCGCGCGGGCCGCCTCGAGGGTCGGGCGGGCGAGGAGTGCGCGATCCAGGACGGCCAGCTAGGAGACCCCGGCGGTCCCGCCCGGGAAGTAGCGACGGACGTCCTCCGGGATCAGCGCCCCGGCGATGGCGAAGGCGGCCGGGATGATCGTGCTGCGGAAGATCGCGGCCGTCTGCGACAGGTCGTAGGCGTCATGGATCGGGCGCAGGAACGGGACCTCGTTCGGGCTCGTCGCGATGCCCGGCAGCTCGAAGAACGAGTCGAGGATGATGATCCCGATGCCGATGAGCACGAGCCCCTGGAGGATCCCGAGCAGGCCCCCGAGGACCTCGTCTGCGAAGCGCGTGCTCTCGAACAGCGCCTGGTGGTGGTAGAAGCTCTGGATGATGATCGAGAACAGGATCGCGGCGAACAGGAACACGAACAGGTAGGCCAGCATGTAGCTGTACTGGCCGGGGAACTGCGTCCAGTTCCGGGCGAGGAACGAGCCCAGGAAGTCCCGCAGCTGGCCGGCGAGCAGGAACGAGAACACGATCGAGGCGAGGCCCAGG
>JAPVSP010000112.1:0-1661 GCA_047519685.1 Chloroflexota bacterium | reverse complement strand
GCCGAAGCGCCGGACGCGCAAGGCCGCGGCAGCGACCGAGACCGCACCCACGGGGTCACACCCGGGCCCGGCCCCGGAGGCTGCGGCCGCGGCGCCCAGGCGCAGGACCCGCCGGACCGCTGTCGACACGCCGGGCTGAGCGGATCCACCCGGATGGCGGCCGCCTTCCGGACGCGAGGGCAGCCCGCCGCCGAGGCCGTCGTGCGCTCGCTCCTGGCCGCGGGGCCGCCGCACGCGATCCTGCTCGTCGGGCCGCCGTCAGCCGGCAAGACGACCCTCGCGCTCGACCTCGCGGCGGCGCTCCTGTGCGATGCGCCGGTCCCCGCCGACCGTCCGTGCGCCGCGTGCCGAGGCTGCCGGCTGGTGGCCTCCGGCAACCATCCGGACCTCCACCGGCTGGCGCCCGAGGGGGCCGGCGGCCAGGTCGGCATCGGGCAGGTCCGGGCGCTCGCTTCGGAGCTGGCCCTGCTCCCGGTCGAGGGCGGCGCCCGGGTCGCTGTCGTCGAGGCCGCCCATCGCCTGAACGAGGACGCCCAGCACGCGCTGCTCAAGACGCTCGAGGAGCCGCCATCGGGCGTGACGATCGTCCTCTGTTCCGACGATGAGGAGCGGCTCCTCCCGACGGTCCGCTCACGCTGCGCCAGGGTGCGGCTCGGCCCCGTCGCCGTCCGCGAGATCGAGCGCCTGCTCGACGACCTGGGGCTGGCCGACCCACCCGCCGCCTCCCGTCTCGCCCGTCTCGCCGCGGGGCGGCCCGGCCTTGCGGTCTCCTACGCCCGGGCGCCCGGGGCCGCCATCGCCCGCGGGGAGGTCGCCCGGACGCTCCTCGACCTGCTCGGCACCGGGCGGGCGACGCGATTGAAGGCCATCCGCGACCTGCTCGCCCGGTCCGACGAGGCTGCGGCCGCATTGGCCGCCGTCGCCGGCCCCGCTCCGGCGATCGAGCCCCGTGTCCGGGCCGGCCGCGGCCGAGGCCGGGCGACCCGGGGCGCGAGCGCCACGCCCGCCCAGGACCCGGAGCACGCGAGCGAGTCGGAGGCCGCCGGCCCGTCTGCCGGCCGTTCCTCGGCCGCCGACCGCCGCCGGGCCGCCGCCTGGCTCATCGAGGCGTGGCAGGAGTTGACCCGCGACCTCGCGGTCCTCCCGCTCGGCGATCCGCGGGTCGTCCGCGACCCGGGGATGCTCGAGGAGCTCGAGGCGGTCCGCTCGGGCCTGGCGCCCGGCGCCGCCGCCGCGTTCCTGACGAGGCTCGCCCGAGCCGCGGACCAGCTCGACGCGAACGCCAGCCCCGAGCTGCTGCTCGACGTGCTCATCCTCGCCTGGCCGCATGGCACAGCGGCCGCCTGACGAGCGGGGGTCCGACCAGGCCCGCCTCGAGGCCACGGTGCAGGGCTTCGTGCAGGGCGTCGGCTTCCGCTTCTTCGTGCTCCGATCCGCCTCCAGCCTGGGGCTCGACGGCTGGGTCGCGAACCGGCCGGACGGCGCGGTCGAGTGTGTCGCCGAAGGCCCCCGTCGGGTCCTCGAGCGGTTCCTGGAGGAGCTTCGCGAGGGACCGCCGGGGGCGGTCGTGGAGCGCGTCGACGCCCGGTGGCTCATCCCGTCGGGCCGCCTGGGCGGGTTCACGGTCCGCTCTCTCGGCCACTCCGGCGACTGACCCGGGC
>JAPVSP010000111.1:0-2289 GCA_047519685.1 Chloroflexota bacterium | reverse complement strand
CGGCCGCCGGGAGCCGGAGCCAGAGGGGCAGCGGCAGCGAGAACTGGTTGAGCGCCGCCCCGTTCGCCGTCGCGAGCAGGCTGTCCCGGATCCAGCTCACCCACAGGCCGCCATCGACGATGAGCGAGGCGGCGACGAGCGCGCCCGTGACCACGAGGGCGATCGCGAGCCGTCGCCGCTCCCCGCGCACGGCGAACCAGAGGAGCCCGACGCCGGGCGTCACCTTCGTGAGCAACGGGATCGTCCAGAACGCCGGGTAGCGGAAACCGAGGGCGATGGCCGCCGCGATGAGCAGGTGGACGTTGCCGTGGTAGAGCTCGAGCGCGACCGGCGGGAAGGCGAGGACGACGAGCGTGCTCCGCCAGCCGAGCCAGGCGACCGTCGCGACGAGGATCGAGAGCCACAGCCAGAGGAAGACCCAGAACGGCAGGGTGCCGACGGGATCGAAGAGGCGGACGGCGACCGGCGAGTACGGGAAGGCGCCGAGCGCACCCGCGGTCAGGCGGTACGGGTCGGCCGCATCCACCGCCCAGTAGGCGAAGGCGTCGAAGCCGAACGTGCCCGCGCGTGGCCCGACGACGATGAACAGGTACGCGGCGAACAGGAGCCCGGCGGCGACGAGACCGTCCCGGATGGCACGGCGGAGCGCCGGTCGGGCGCCCAGCCGGGCGGCGAGGCCTCCAGCCGGCGGCCCCGCCTCGGCGGTCTGCTGAGAGGTCTCGGCGGCGAGACGGTCGAGGGTCACGGCGGCATCCTACGCCCCGGCGCAGACCCGGCCGGGGGTCGAGTCGGAGGGTCGCGGAGGCCGTCCGGCTAGGTCATTCGTACGGGTCGGAGGGCGGGAAGCCCGGTGCTACGCTGCACCGGCCGTGCGAACCCCGATGGCCCTGTACGCGCTCGCCCTGGCCGTCAGGACGCTCTGCGCCCTGGGGTTCACCGACCCCGCCTACCCCGATTCGTCCTATTACGTGGACGTGGCCCGCTCCATCGTCGAGGGCCGCGGCCTCAATGTCGACTTCATCTGGATCTTCGCCGAGGTCGGCGGCAAGATCCCGGTCGACCCCACCCTGCCGATCCCCGCGAACGGGCACTGGATGCCGCTCGCGTCGTTCGTGCAGGTGCCGTTCCTCTGGCTGCTCGGCGAGGGCCCGCTCGTCTCGGCCATCCCGTTCATCGTCATCGGCGCGCTCGCCGCCCCGATGACCTGGGCCCTCGCCCGGGAGGCCGGCGCGAGCGAGTGGGTCGCCCGAGGCGCCGCGATCCTCACGGCCGCGCCCGCCCTGCTCACGCCGTTCATGGCCCAGCCGGACAACTTCGGGCTCTACCAGCCGCTCGTCATCGGCGCGCTCTGGCTGACCGCCCGCGGCCTGAAGGGCGACCGCGGCGCCTTCATCCTGGCCGGGCTGCTCGCCGGCGGCGCGACGCTCGCACGGAACGACGGCCTGCTGGTCCTGGGGACGATCGGGCTCGCGTTCGCCTGGGATCGCTGGCGGGCCTGGCGGTCGGGGGGCGGCCGGCTGCCGCGGATCCCGTGGGTCGCGCTCGGCGGCGCGGTCGCGCTGTTCGCGATCATCATGGTCCCCTGGTACGCCCGCCAGCTCGCGGTCTTCGGCACCCTCTCGCCGTCCACCGCGTCGGGCAAGGTCCTGTTCATCCGCTCGATCGACGAGTGGGACAGCATCTCGACGCCAGCGAACCTGGGCTGGCTCCTGGGCCAGGGCATCGGGCCGCTGCTGGCCAGCCGGGTCGAGGGTCTCATCGCCGCGCTCACCATCTACGCGGTGCTCGTCGGGGGTGTCGTCCTCGCCCCGTTCATGCTCGTCGGGGCGTGGCTCCGTCGCCGCTCGGTCGACTTCGGGCCGTTCCTGACCTACGCCTTGGTCCTGTTCGCGTTCTCGGCGGTCGTCTCGGCCGTCCACGTGCCCGGCGGGACGTTCATCCACTCGGCCTGCGCGCTCGCCCCGTACTCCTTCATCCTGGCGCTCGAGGGCATCGCGGGGGCGGCCGGCTGGGTCGCCGCCCGGCGACGGCGGTGGGACGCCGAGCGCGCGGCGCGAATCTTCGGCGGCGCGGCGGTCGCGTTCGCGCTGCTCGCCGCGGTCGCCGGGACGTTGAGCGCCCAGGCGAGCTGGGGTCCCATCCGACTCGATCGACAGGATGTGGCCGGAGCGCTCGTGCGGGCAGGGGCGGCTCCGGACGACCGCCTCATGTCCATCGACGCGGCGGGCTACCGCTACTGGACCGGGCACGGCGGGGTCGTCCTGGTCGACGACCCGCTCGACACCACGG
>JAPVSP010000110.1:0-1842 GCA_047519685.1 Chloroflexota bacterium | reverse complement strand
CTAGCCTGACGAGGCGATGCGGCGCTGGAACGGCTGGGGCGACGAGGCCATCTCGCCGCCGGTCCCCGGGACCGCGGCGACGCTGCTCGCCCGGCTCGTCGGCCCTGGCCGCCCGCCGCGCGACGCCAGCCTGGCCGAGGCCGTGGCGACCGTCCCGGCGTCGCGGCTGCCGTCCCACCCACTGGTCGAGGCAGACCCCGAGGTGCGGCTGCGCCATGCCCGGGGGCAGAGCCTGCCCGACTGGGTCGCGCTGCGGACCGGCCGGCTCGGGACGGTCCCCGATGGCGTCGCGTTCCCGTCGCGCGCGGCGGATGTTCGCGAGCTGCTGACGTACGCGGCCTCGGTCGGCGCGGAGGTCGTCCCCTACGGCGGGGGCACCGGCGTCGTCGGGGGCGTCGACGCGCGACCGGGTGCGCCGGCGACCCTGACGGTCTCCCTCGAGCGCCTCGACGCGCTGACCGGGTTCGATCCCACGAGCGGCCTGGCGACGTTCGGCGCGGGCGCCACGGGCCCGACGGTCGAGTCCATCCTCGGCGAACGGGGCTGGACGCTCGGTCACTACCCGCAGTCGTGGGAATACTCCACGGTCGGGGGCTGGGTCGCGACACGCTCGTGCGGCCAGCAGTCGATCGGCTTCGGGCGGATCGAGACGCTGTTCGCGGGAGGCCGGCTCGAGGCGCCCGCCGGGACGCTCGACATGCCACCGCACCCGGCGTCGGCGGCCGGGCCCGACCTCCGCCAGCTGGTCCTCGGCTCGGAGGGCCGGCTCGGCATCCTGACCCAGGTGGTCCTGCGTGCCAGCCCGAGGCCGGAGCGCGAGGTCGTGCTCACTCGCTTCCTGCCCGACCTCGAGGGCGGCATGGCCGCCGCTCGCGACCTCGCCCGGGGGCGCCTCCCGATCTCGATGATCCGTCTCTCGACGCCAGCCGAGTCGATCACGACGCTCGCGATGGCGGGTCGTCGCCGGACGATCCGCGCGCTCGACGGCTACCTGCGCCTGCGGGGCCTCGGGCGCGGACGCTGCCTCCTCATGGTCGCGCTGACCGGCCGGGCGGCGGCCGTGCGGGTCGGGTCCGCCGAGGTCGGCGTCCTCCTCCGGCCGTACCGCCCGGTCGCCGCGCCCGGCGCCTTCGGGCGGAGCTGGATGGCCGAGCGGTTCCGCTCGCCATACCTGCGGAACGGCCTGTGGGAGGCCGGCTATGCGGTCGACACGGTCGAGACCGCCGCCGACTGGTCGCGGATCCCGGGACTCGCCGCGGCCGTCGCCCGGGCGCTGCGGACCGGGCTGGCGGCGGACGGCGAGCGGGTCCACGCCTTCAGCCACCTCTCGCACGTCTACCCGACCGGCTCGAGCCTCTACACCACGTTCGTGTTCCGCCTCGCCGACGACCCCGATGAGACGCTCGCCCGATGGCGTCGCCTCAAGGAGGCCGTCAGTCGGGCGATCGTCGCCGGCGGTGGCACGATCAGCCACCAGCACGGGATCGGGATCGATCACGCGCCGTATCTCGCCGCCGAGAAGGGCGAGCTCGGGATAGCGGCCCTGGCCGACCTCGCGCGGCGCTTCGACCCCGATGGCCGGATGAACCCCGGCAAGCTGCTCCTCACGTGAGCGCCCGTCCTGCCGCCTCCGCAGACCGCCTCCTCGCGATCGACGTCGGCACGCAGAACGTCCGGGCGCTGCTCTTCGATCCGCGGGGGCAGACGCTGGCCATGGCGAAGATCCCGATCGAGCCGTACGTCTCG
This sequence comes from Chloroflexota bacterium, assembly GCA_047519685.1. Classification (GTDB taxonomy): domain Bacteria; phylum Chloroflexota; class Limnocylindria; order Limnocylindrales; family CSP1-4; genus JAPVSP01. The sequence continues at coordinate 96 of JAPVSP010000110.1, read as the reverse complement.
CCGCGACCGGGCTGGGCAGAGCAGGATCCCGAGCTCTACTGGCGCTCGATCGTCGAGGCATGCCGCCGGCTCAGGGCGGATCCGGCCTCGGGCCCG
>JAPVSP010000109.1:0-5212 GCA_047519685.1 Chloroflexota bacterium | reverse complement strand
TCCGCGAGCGAGGCATCGTCCTGGAGATCTGCCCCAGCTCGAACCTCAACACCCGGGTCGTCTCCGGCTGGGACGAGTTCCGCTGGATCTTCGACACGTTCCGGCGGAACGGCGTCCGCTTCACCGTCAACACCGACGGGCCCGAGATGCTCAAGACCTACATCCGCGACGAGCTCGCCACGCTCGGGCGGCTGGGCATCCTGTCGCCCGAGGAGCAGGAGCAGGCGGCCGCGACGGCGATGGCGGCCAGCTTCGTCCCGAACGTCTCCGACGTCCCGCTGCCCCGGCGGGAACCCGCCAGGCGCAAGGTCGTGGAGCGCGAGGAGGCCTGAGCGTGCCGGCACTCAGGTCCCGGAGGCGTCGGGCCCCCCGCGATCAGGCCTTCGGGTCGACGATCCGGTAGGTACAGCAGCGGTCGCCCGAGGCGATGTGGGTCTCCCGCACGACCTCGGTCCCGAGGAGCTCGCGGAACATCTCCAGCTCGGCGGCGCATGCGGCGGGCTCGCCGCCGGCGATCCGGTGGATCGCGCAGTTGTGCTGGACGATGCGCAGTTCGCCGTCGTCCCCGACCACGCTCTGTGCGAGATAACCCTGCTCGTCCTGGAGGACCGCCAGCTCGCGGACGCGCTCACGGAGCGGGGCGTCCGGCCCGACACGGTCGTCGAGGCGGCGTCGAGCGCGCTCGGCCAGCGCGTCGCGACGGGCGCTGAACACCTCGTGCACGAGCTCGCGCCCGCCGATCTCGGCGACGGCCTCCAGGAGGCTCGTGGCGAGACCGTCGTAGTTCGCGGGGAAGAGGTCCTGCGCCTCCGGCGTCACGTCGTACAGGTGGCGGGGCCGGCCGACGCCATGGCGCTCCGGTACGTGCGAGACGAGGTTGGCGGCCTCGAGCGCCCGGAGCTGCTGGAGCACGCCGGTGCGGCTGGCGCCCAGGTCGGCGGCCATCCGGTCGGGGGAGGCTGGGCCGCCCTGGCGGAGCCGGACCAGGATCGCCCGCCGCAGCGAGTGATTGGCGGTCGCCGGCTCGCCCTCGCCCAAGGCCCGGGCGACCGGCAGCGGGGAGCCGCCCTTCCCGTTCGTCCGGCCGGACGGCGCCGCGGAGTGCGGGGAGGTGGCCGTCGAGCCGGACGGCCTCGGCGAGCGGGTCGGTCCCGGAGCCTCCATCGCCCGAAGGCTAGCATCCGTCTGCCGGACGTGCTGCCGACGACGCTCCCGGCGACTCCCGACGTCCATCCGTGGACCCGCCGGAGCGGCCGGTGGAGGGCTCCGTGGCCTCGCGGGCCGGTGCTACCCTCGCGCCCATGGACCTCGACCTGTCCCCCGAGCATCGCCTGCTCCGCGACACCATCCGCGAGTACATGGAACGGGAGGTCGCGCCCGTCGTCGACGAGCACGAGCGCGCTCGCCGGTTCCCCGCCGAGGTCGTGCGCCGGCTCGGCGAGCTCGGCTGGCTGGGCATCCCGATCCCCGAGGCCGAGGGCGGCGCGGGCATGGACACGCTCGCCTACGCCATCGCCGTCGAGGAGATCGGGCGGGTCTGGGGGTCGCTCGGGCTGATCGTCGCCGCGCACACGAGCCTGGGCTGCGGGCCGCTCCACCTCGCCGGCACCCCGGAGCAGAAGCGCCGCTACCTGGTGCCGATGGCGTCGGGCCGGGTCCTGGGCGGTTACGGGCTGACCGAGCCCGAGGCCGGCTCGGACGCCGGCGGGACCCGCACGACGGCCCGCTTCGAGGACGGCCCGGACGGGGGGTCCTGGGTGCTCGATGGCGGCAAGCGCTTCATCACGAACGCCGGTCAGGCGGGGACGTACATCGTGACCGCGCGGACCGGGGCGACCGAGCGGGGCGAGGCCGAGATCAGCGCCTTCATCGTGCCCGCCGACACGCCCGGATTCCGCGTCGGACGGCTCGAGGAGAAGCTAGGCCTCCACGCGTCGGCGACCGGTGAGCTGTTGTTCGACGCGGCGCGCATCCCTGGCCCGAACCTGCTCGGCGAGCGCGGCGGCGGCTTCCGGACATTCCTGAAGATCCTCGACGGCGGTCGTGTCTCGATCGGTGCGCTGGCGGTCGGGCTCGCCCAGGCGGCGCTCGACGCCTCGGTCCCGTACGTCCAGCAGCGCCGGCAGTTCGGGCGGCCGATCGGCTCGTTCGAGGGCGTCGCGTTCCTCATCGCCGACATGTCGACCGAGATCGAGGCGGCGCGCTCGCTCGTCTGGCGGGCAGCCTGGCTCAAGGATCAGGGGCGCGACTACTCGCTGGCCGCAGCCCAGGCGAAGCTGTTCGCCTCGGAGGTCAGCTCCCGCGTGACGAACGCCGCCATCCAGGTCCACGGCGGCTACGGCTATGTCGAGGAGTACCGGGTCGAGCGGTTCCTGCGCGACGCGAAGCTGACCGAGATCGGGGAGGGGACGAGCCAGATCCAGCGGCTGGTCATCGCCCGCCGGATCCTGGGGCTCCGCGTCGTCTAGGGACCGCCCCCCGGCTCAGGTGGGGGCGGCCGCCTGCTGGAGGGCCCGCCGAACGGCGGCCTTGAAGCCGGCCGGCCACGGTCCCTGCCCGGTGAGGACGAACGGTGAGGCGTCGAGGGCCTCATAGCCGTTCGGGTCGGTCAGGAACGACCGCGCACAGGTGTCGACGCTCGAGCGGAGCTTCTGATACGACGCGTCGTTCCGGAAGATGTACAGGTGGACCTGGACCGGCGCGGGCTGGTCGACGCCCGAAGCCTTGAAGCTGATCGCCGCCTTCGTCAGGGCCGCGTCCGGGCAGCCGGCGTCGCCCGAGACGACGTCGTCGACGGTCACCCCCTGCTGCCCGAGCGCCACCGCGATGCCGCCCATGTCGGTCGGGGTCGCCTGGGCGGGACCGAGCTCGGTGGTCGCGCGGCAGCCGGCCGCGCCGACCGCGAGCGCGGCCGCCAGGCCGAGGCCGAGGAGCGATCTGGACAGCCGGACCCGGCGTGGCGCGACGTGGGGCACGCCGGGAGCCTAGCACCGGGTCCGCGCGACCGCCGGCCCGGGGCCCGGACGCGGACGCGCGGTCGTTGGTCGCGGCGCGCGGTCGTTGGTCGCGACGCCGTCCGTCGTCGCGACGCCGTCCGTGGTCGCGGCACGGTCCCTGGTCGCCGATCCCGGGCGCCCGCACCTCGGGCTCCACGGCGTGCCGGCCCCAGCCTGTCGTACGATGCTGGCGTCGGCGCCGGGCGGCCGCGCCGCCCCCGTGGCCGCGGCCTCACCGGTCGCCCCGGACCGTGAGCCTGAGGAGCCCGTGCCCCAGATCCGTGCGTTCCGCGCCCTCCGCTATGCCTCCGAGGCCGTCGGCGACCTCGCGGCGGTCGTCAGCCCGCCGTACGACGTGATCTCCCCGCCGCAGCAGCGCGCGCTCCTGGCACGCCACCCGCTCAACGTCGTCCGACTCGACCTGCCGGCCGACGAGCCGGGCGACCAGCCCGACGATCGCTACCGGCGCGCCGCCCGGACCCTCGCGGCCTGGCGCTCGAACGGGACGCTGCGCAAGGATCCCCGCCCGTCGGTCTACGTGTACGAGCAGTCGTTCGCCGTGCCCGGCTCGACCGAGATGCGAACGCAGCGCGGGTTCTTCGCCCGCCTGCGCCTCGAGCCGTTCGGGCCGGGCAGCGGGGTGCTGCCCCACGAGCGGACGTTCGCCGGGCCCAGGGAGGACCGCTACAAGCTGCTGCGGGCGACCGGCGCGAACCTCAGCCCGGTCGTGGGGCTCTTCGCCGAGCCGTCGGGACGGACGAGCGAGCTGCTGGCCGCCGCCACGCTGCGGCCGGTGGAGGGGGACGTCACCGACGACGACGGGGTGCGGCACCGCCTCTGGTCGCTCCCGCTGGCTGCCGCAGACGCGGCGGAGGACGTCGCCGCGGAGCTCCTGTCCCTCGCCGGTCGGGACGCCATCACGATCGCCGACGGGCACCACCGGTACGAGACGGCGCTGCGCTACCGCGACGAGCGCCGGATGACCCGTTCGTGCGAGGAGGACCCGCCGTTCGACTACCTGCTCGCGCTGCTCCTCGAGACGACCGCCGAGCCGCTGACGGTCCTGCCGACCCATCGCGTCGTCCGGGGGCTGGGTGAGGCCGGCATCCAGGCGCTGCTCGGGTCGCTGGGCGAGCTCTTCGCCGTGCGGCCCGCCGCGTCGGCCGACGATGTCGTCGCCGCGATGGCACCCGGGACGGCGCCCGGAGGCGGCGGCCGGCTCGGGCTCGTGACGCGGGCCGGATCGGCGCTGCTCGAGGCCAGGCGCGAGGCGTTCGAGCCGTCGCTGCCGCGCGCGGGCCAGGCGCTCCGGAGCCTCGACGTGACGCTCCTCGGCGTCGCGCTCGAACGGCTCTGCGACATCGACGCCGCCGCCGTCGCGACGGGTGAGCGGATCGCCTACACGAAATCGGCCGCGGAGGCAGCGGACTGGGTGGCGCGACGCGCCGAGGGTGCGGATGCGGCGGTGCTGCTCGATCCCACGCCCGTCGGGGCGATCGTCGCGGTCGCCCGGGACGGCGACGTGATGCCGCAGAAGTCCACCTACTTCTTCCCCAAGCCGCTGACGGGCCTCGTCATCAACCCCCACGAGTGGTAGCCGTGCCCGAACCCAACGACCTCATCGATCCGCTCTCAGCGAGCGCGATCCAGCGCCCACCGGTCCCCCCGACGAACGGGAAGCCGGTCCGCAAGGACGAGATCGAGCTCATGGAGCGCGGGGTGTACATCGAGTCGTGGCTGCCGGAGCGCAAGTCGCGGCGCAAGCCGCTGCTCTTCGTCCACGGGGAGCTGACGGGCTCGTGGCTCTGGGAACGCTGGCTGCACTACTTCGCGAGCCGTGGCTGGGAGGGTCACGCGCTCAACCTCCGGAACCACTTCTGGTCGCAGACGGCCGACCCCACGACGCTCTCGGTCGAGAGCTACACGGATGACGTGGTCGCCGCGCTGGAGCGGCTCGGGCCATCGGCCGTGATGGTCGGACACGGGCTCGGTGGGCTGCTGGTCCTGAAGGCGGCCGAGCGCCACCCGGTCTCGGCCATCGTGCTCCTGAGCCCCGAGCCGCCGCGCGAGCTGCGCACGCCCGCCCGGCCGCACCAGCTCCGGGAGGTGCCCGATGTCTATGGCCGGACGGTCATCGGCTGGGCGACCCTGCCGGAGCGCCTGCAACGCGACCACCGCGACCTCACGATCGGCGACGTCCTGCGCATCCAGCACCT
>JAPVSP010000108.1:0-1912 GCA_047519685.1 Chloroflexota bacterium | reverse complement strand
CGGCGGCCCCGAGCTCGAGGGCCTCGCCTCGCTCTTCCTGGACCGGGGCCTGACGGCCACCCACGACCGCTGGATCTCCATCCGCGCCGGGAGCGCGGTCGGCGGGGGGACGGTCGTGAACTGGAACACGTCGCTCCGGGCGCCCGACGAGGTCCGCGACGAGTGGCGGGCCGTCGGCATCGGGGATGAGCTCGATGCGCACTACGAGTCGGTCGAGGCGGCGCTCGACGTCGACACGGACGAGAGCGAGCGGAACGGCCCGAACGCGGCGCTCGAGCGCGGGCTGGTCGCCCTGGGGCTCCCGGCACAGACCATCCCCCGGAACGTCCGGGGTTGCGGCGATTGCGGGCCGTGCGCGGTGGGCTGCCGGCGGGGCGCGAAGCAGTCGACGCTCCGGACCTACCTGGCCCACGCCTGTCGCGACGGGGCCATCGTCCTCGATGGCACCGAGGCCCGCCGGATCCTGATCGGCGGGGGTCGCGTCCAGGGCGTCCTCGCGGCGGTCCCCGGGGGCGAGATCACGGTCCGGGCTCCGCTCGTCGCTCTCGCCGCCGGCGCGATCCGCTCCCCCGGGGTCCTCCTCCGGTCCGGCCTCGCCGGATCCACGGCCGGGCGGACGCTCCACATCCACCCCGTGACGGCGGTCGTCGGGTTCTACGAGGAGGCCCTCGAGCCCTGGCAGGGCGTGCCGCAATCCGTGATGAGCGACGCCTTCGCCCGCGTCGACGGCGCCCATGGGTTCCGGATCGAGACCGCCCCGACGCATCCCGGGCTCATCGCCTCGGGCTACCCATGGTGGTCGAGCGCCCAGCATCGGGCGGGCCTGGCCGAGGCGCGGCATGCCGCGCCATTCCTGGCGATCGTCCGCGACCGCGGCGTCGGGCGGATCGACCTGGACCGCGATGGTGCCGCCCGCATCCGCTACGGGGTCGGGGCGCTCGAGCGGAGGCTGCTCCTCCGCGCGACGGTCGAGCTGGCGAGGATCCACCGGGCCGCCGGGGCACGCCGGCTGGTGACGCTCCACACCCCACCGCTCGAGCACGCCGACGGTGGCTCCTTCGACGGCTTCACGGCCGAGATCGAGCGGCGCGGGATCGTCCCGAACCGCGTGCTGCTCTTCACCGCACACCAGATGTCGAGCTGCCGGATGGGTCGGGACCGACGCGACTCCGTCGCCGATCCGGATGGACGGGTCTGGGACGTCGAAGGGCTGTATGTCACCGACGGGAGCGCCTTCCCGAGCGCGACGGGCGTCAACCCGATGCTGACGATCATGGCCCTGGCTCGCCGGACCGCCGAGCGCATGCTGGCGGTCTCGTAGGCGTCGCCCGGCCGCACCGCCCGGTCCGAGCCGGGCAGCGCGACCGCGGGCCACCCGGCGCGACGCGTGTCCGCTCGGCGCAACGCCCCGGCCGCGGGCTGCTATGGTCCCGAAGGGGCCCCGGTCCTCCCGGCGGCGCACGACCGACCGACGAAGCGTCGGGGTGGCGAGTCCCGCCGGGCGACCACACGATGCCCAGGCGCAACGACCGATGCCACGACCTCCCGCGATCCCCACCGACCCCTCCGTCGCGACCGTCTCACGCTCCGCGCTGGAGGCGCTGCAGCGTCTGGCCGCGAACCTCGCGGTGGACCTCGAGCCGGCGGCCATCGGGCAGCTCCTCCTCGAGACCCTGACCGGCGTCATGGGCGCCGGCAGCGGACGGGTCGTGCTCGTGGATGGCGACGAGCTCGTCGTCACCGGCACCATGGGCACCCTGCCGGAGGACGGGCCGGACCGCCCGAGGTACCCGATCGACGGCCCAATCCCCGGCGCGGCCGCCGTGCGGACGCGGGCCATGGTCATGGTCCCGGACGCGGTGACGTTCCGCCAGCGGTTCCCCGAGGCGGCCGAACGCTTCGCCGCCGCCGG
>JAPVSP010000107.1:0-3971 GCA_047519685.1 Chloroflexota bacterium | reverse complement strand
GTGACGAGCGTCTCCGTCGTCAGGACCATGGCCGCGATCGAGGCCGCGTTCTGGAGCGCCGAGCGGGTCACCTTGGCCGCGTCGACGATCCCCTTCTTGAACATGTCGCCGTACTCGCCCGCCAGGGCGTCGAAGCCCTCGCCTCGCTTGAGCCCCTTGACCCGCTCGACGACGACCTCGCCGGGCGCGCCGGCGTTGTCGGCGATCTGGCGGGCCGGCGCCTCGAGCGCCTTGCGGACGATGTCGATGCCGACCTGCGCGTCGCCCTCGAGCTTCAGCTTGTCGAGCGCCGGGATCGCCTGCAGCAGCGTCGTGCCGCCGCCGGCGACGAGGCCCTCCTCGACGGCCGCCCGGGTCGTCGAGAGCGCGTCCTCGATCCGGTGCTTCTTCTCCTTGAGCTCGACCTCGGTCGCGGCGCCCACCTTGATGACGGCGACCCCGCCGGACAGCTTCGCCAGGCGCTCCTGGAGTTTCTCGCGGTCGTAGTCGGAGGTCGTCTCCTCGATCTGCGCCTTGATCTGGGTCATCCGGGCCTTGATCTGCTCGGGCGAGCCGGCGCCGTCGACGATCGTCGTGTCGTCCTTCGTGGCGACGACGCGCCGGGCGGAGCCGAGGTCCTCGAGGGTGACGGAGTCGAGCTTGCGCCCGACCTCTTCGCTGATGACGTTGCCGCCGGCCAGCGTCGCGATGTCGCGGAGCATCTCCTTGCGGCGATCGCCGAAGCCGGGGGCCTTGACGGCCAGGACCGAGACGGTGCCCCGGAGCTTGTTCACGACGAGCGTGGCGAGCGCCTCGCCATCGACGTCCTCGGCGATGATGAGCACCGGCTTGCCGATCTGGACCGCCTTCTCGAGCGCCGGCAGCATGTCCTGGACGCTCGAGATCTTCTTGTCGGTGATGAGGATGCGGGGATCCTCGAGGACCGCCTCCATGCGGTCGGGGTTGGTCACGAAGTAGGCGGAGATGTAGCCGCGGTCGAACTGCATCCCCTCCGTGTATTCCTTCTCGAGGCCGAGGCTCTGGCCCTCCTCCACCGTGATGACGCCGTCCTTGCCGACCTTGTCCATCACCTCGGCGATGATCTCGCCGACCTCGGGATCGGCCGCCGAGATGGCCGCGACCGCCGCGATCTGCTCGCGGGTCTCGACCGGGCGCGCCGTCGCCTTGATCTCGTCGACGATCGTGTCGACGGCCTTCTCGATGCCGCGCTTGACGACCATCGGGTTGGCCCCGGCCGTGACGACCCGGAGGCCCTCCGAGACCATCGCCTGGCCAAGGACGACCGCCGTCGTCGTGCCATCGCCGGCGACGTCGTCGGTCTTGGTCGCGACCTCCTTGAGGAGCTGCGCGCCCATGTTCTCGAACGGGTCGTCGAGCTCGATGTCGCGCGCGATCGTCACGCCGTCGTTGGTGATCGTCGGCGAGCCGAACTTCTTGTCGAGGACCACGTTCCGGCCCTTCGGGCCGATGGTGACGCGGACCGCGTCCGCGAGGCGATCGATGCCCCGCTTGAGCGAGCGACGAGCGGTCTCGTCGAAGATGAGCTGCTTAGCCAAGTTCGTTGTCCCTCCGGGAAACAGTGCCGACCGGGCGGGGTGCCCGGTCGGGTCAGTCCTCGACGATCGCGAGGATGTCCTTCTGGCTGACGATGAGGAGCTCGTCGCCGTCGACCTTGAACTCGGTGCCGGCGTACTTCGCGTAGAGGACCTTGTCGCCCTCCTTCACGTCCATCTGCTCCCGCTTCCCGTCGTCGAGCGTGCGGCCCGGGCCGACGGCGAGGACGCTGCCTTCCTGGGGCTTCTCCTTCGCGGTGTCCGGGAGGACGATGCCGGTCTTCGTCATCTCCTCGCGCGGGGTGGGCTTGATGACGACCCGGTCGCCCAGTGGGCGAAGCTTCGTCGCGGACACAGTGGCGCTCGCCAAGGTGCGATCCCTCCTGCGACGGCCTCCGGCCGTCGGCCTTCAGTTGGGGCGGCGGCCGGGCGGGTGGGGGCCCGGGGCGACCCGATGGACGGTTCGTGCGTCACGGGATCCCGCGGTCCGGGCGCCGGTCCCCGGACATCCGGCCGAGCGCCAGCGGTCATCGCGGCCCGATTAGCACTCTCGGTTTGAGAGTGCCAATACCCTAGCCGAGCAGCGCGGATACTGTCAAGACGAGCTCCCCCGCCGCCGAGGCCGAAACGCGGGACGGGGGTGTGACCCCCCGGATGCGGACCCCGGGACCACCCTCAGGGGTGGCTGAGCCGAACGGTGAGCGAGGTCGCCGAGGGTCCGTCGACCCCGACGCAGCCGGGCCCGTCGAAGCCGACGATCCAGCTCTCGATGCCCTCGTACGATCCTTCGCGGACGATCGAGCGCATCCCGGGTCCGGGCTCGTCGAAGCGGAGTGGCCCGCTGTACGTCGGAGTCCCCGTCGCGTCGTACAGCGACATGCCCTCGAAGCGCACCCGGGCGAAGCGCTGCCCGTCCACGCGGAGCGGGAGGCCGCTGGGATCGGCGACGAACGGCGCCGCGGCCGGGGCGACCTGGACCGCCGGCAGAGTCCCGGGGGCCGGTCGGAGGGGCGGCCCGAGGACGAACGTGACGCGGTCCTCCGCCGCACCCGTCTGCACCTGCACCGCGACGAGCCGGTCGGTGGTCAGCGACCCGCCGGCCGTCCCGATCGGGCACGGCGTCGGGCTGGGGCTCGGCGACGCCGCCCCGGGCGAGGGACTCGCCGGGGCGGAGGAGGGCATCGCGCACGCCGACGGCGAGGGTCCGCAGGCCTCGGCCGACCCGGAAGGCGACGGGATCGGCGGCGACGACGACGCCGACGGGATCGGTGTGCTGCCGACGCTGCACGCGGCCAAGCCCGCCGCGACGAGGGCGACGAAAGCGAGGCGACGGACTTCGCGCATCTCCATGGACTCCTTGCGGCGCCGGTAGGACGGGCCACCGGACGTCGATGTACCGGGTCCGCCCCACGACCCGGTCATCGGTCGGGGGCGCGGGCCGCGTTCAGTGCGCTCCGGGCCACCCGAAGACTCGGTCGTATGCCTCGACGAGCGCATGGCCGAGCCGATCCGGATCCTCGCCGCGCCGATCGGCGACCCAGCCTGCGGTGATCCGGACCCAGGCGGGCTCGTTCCGTGAGCGCGACGCTCCGGGCGGCGACAGGAACGGCGAGTCGGTCTCGACCAGGAGTCGGTCGGAGGGCACGAGCCGGACGGCCTCGACCGACGCCTCCTCGCCCTTGCGGAACACCAGCCCGGAGAACGACACGGCGAGACCCAGGTCGAGCATCACGACGGCGTGGTCGACCGGACCGGAGAAGCTGTGGACGACCGCCGGAGGCCGTCCACCGAAGGCCGCTCTCGACGGCTCGCTCCCGAAGCCGGCCGCGACGAGCTCGGCCCGCAGCGCGTCGTGGGCGTCCCGCCGCCCGACCGCGGACCGGCAGTGGAGGATGGCGGGCTTGCCGGTCGCGAGCGACAGCGCCAGGTTGCGCCGCAGGTTCGCGAGCTGGTCCTCGATCGGCGAGAAGAGGCGGTCGTAGTCGAGCCCGGTCTCACCGATCGCCACGACGCACGGATCCGAGGCCAGCTCGACGATCCGCGCCCAGCCGGCATCGTCGACATTCGCGGCATCATGCGGATGGACCCCGACGCTGGCGCCGAGCCACCGATGGCGAGCGACGAGGGCGATCGCCCGCTCGCTCGAGGCGACATTCCAGCCCGGAACGAGGATCCGCTCGACGCCCGCCTCCCCTGCCGCCTCGATGACCGCGTCGACATCGCCGTCGAAGCGCTCGGCGTTCAGGTGGCCGTGCGAGTCGACGAGGCGCATCAAGGGCCTCGATCGGCAGCGCCCGCGGCGATCCCGGGAGCCTGGAGCGAAGACGGTGCGATCTCGATCCAGCGAGTCTCCGGGAGCGGCCCGAGCATGAGATGGAGGCCGGTCTCGGCGACGATCGCCCTCGCCCGGTCGAGGGC
>JAPVSP010000106.1:0-9474 GCA_047519685.1 Chloroflexota bacterium | reverse complement strand
GCCAGTGACCGGGCCATTTGTGCCCGACGCAATGTACAGATGATTAGGAAAGCTTGGCCCCATGAGCGAGAGTGCGTACTCCGCTACCGCCTCCTGGTAGGCGAGCACGTCGGGGTCGGGCTCGAGGTGGGTCCAGCCCGTCCCGTGCGGGGCCTCGCCGAGGGCGAGCCGACAGGTGTGGGCCATGAGGGCGAAGTACGGCACGTGGACCCATGCGCCGTCGCGCCAGTCGTAGTAGTCGGTGATCGGGCGACGGTGGCGCTCTCCGCAGCGGTTGCAGATGAGCCCGGAGCAGAAGCAGGCGGACACGGCCCCCGATGAAGTGGTGCCGCGAGCCTCGCCGCACGTCTCGCAGATATGCAGGCCGAGCGGCAGCGGACGCGCCGAGGCGCGGTCGTGATGGGAGGGCATCCTCGTCTCCATCGCGTCTGGCGGGAGCACCGTGCCGGCTGAGGGAGCCGGTCGGTTGCTGCGGGGTCACGGAGCCAGATCTCTCGCCCGCTCTGGATGGTTGACGCCGTCTGGCGCTCCGTTGATTGTAGCCCGGCGACGGATGGCCCGGGACCCGAGCGGGTCGGGGCTCCGGGGGGACGGGAGGTGCCTGCATGGCCGAGCTCGCCTCGCGGATCCGCGACGAACTGGCGAGATCCGGAACGCCGCTCGACGACGACGAACTCGCCGACCGTCTGGCCGTCGTTCGCCAGGCGGTGAACCAAGCGTGCCGTCGTCTCGCCCGGCAGGAAGTGATCGGCAGAGGGATTGGTCCCGGCGGGAAGATCGTGAACTGGACGCTAGGGCGAGCGGTCGCGGAGCCCCACCTTCCCACGAGACCGTCAGGCTCGCTGGACATCGGTTCAGGTCACGCCTTCGAGGAGCATGCCCGCACCGTCCTCTCTCGGGCCTGGGGCATCGACCTGTCGAGCCGGGTCCTGACGCTACGAGGCGGCGTCGCCCACAGCTTCGACCTCGTGTCGGTCAACGCGGACGTCGTCGGGGACGCGAAGTGGTTCAAGGACCTGCGGCCGGCCCCTGCCGCCAAGCTCTCAGTGATCGCTGAGTACGTCTGGCGACGCGGAGACGATCGCCGTACTTCGGGACCTCGCCGGGCTTCCCGGACATCGTGACGGATCCTGACGACTTCATCGCCCGAACCATCGAGGCGAAGGCGGACCAGCATCGCCGGCACGCGTCCCACGCGACCCTCGCTGTGCTAGGCATGTTCTCGGACGACGCCGAGAACCTTGCGGATGCGTTCCGTCGGTGTTACGGGATCGTCCCCTGGTGGCGCGTCTACTTCGTCCGTGGCGACGCCTCACTCGTCTACGAGTGCCAGGCTGGCGCGACCTGAACGGGTGGTCGGATGCAGCGCCGGAGCGCCTCTCGACGACCGGCTTCGACTCACGGGAAGACCGGACCCGAACAAGCTCGTGGCCTTCGACCGCAACCGCCACGTCATGGTGACGATGGCCGAGAACGTCGAGCGGGCGACGCTTCCGCAGCTCGCGGAGCTGGTCCAGCTCCTCGTGGAGCGGGTTCAGGCGAAGGGCCGGACAGTCGAGCCGAGGTCCATCGAGTGGACGCCTGCTGCCCGCCCGTTCTTCGAGCCTGCTGCGTTGCTATGGCGCCCCCGGACGGACTCGAACCCCCAGCAGCAACGCAGCGCCCTGGACTGGTACCTCGAGGTCGGCTGAGTGGCTCCCCTGCTCGATCTCGCCTCCGCCTTCCCCGGCGGTCGCGGCGCTCATGACCATGACGGTGGACGTAGAAGACCCAGTGCAGTTCAGGTGCCCGTCGAGGCCGCGTCCTGAACACGAATGAGCACCGTCGGAGGTGCGTGATGATCTCCGACGGCGGCGTCTACTGCTGATCCTACTGCTGACCGACGGCTCACTCGCCGCAGGACCCTAGCGCCCGACCGGGGTCGAGATGTAGCGGGCGCTCGCGATGCGTGCCGCGAACAGGCTCCGGATGTCCGAGCCACCTGCGAGCAGGCGACAGTCGTCGTCGCTGGCGTCGGGCCTGTAGTTCACCTGCCCGTCGTAGAGGTAGACGTGGCTGCTCGCGTCCGCCCAGTCCGGGTCTTCGTAGCCCCGGTAGTTCCAGTAGATGGCCGCCTTGATCTTGGGGTGGCTGTCGACGTAGTCGAGCATCGCCGTCAACCACTCGACGTGCTGTGCATGAGGCCAGTCGGCGTACGGGCCGCGGACCCCGAACTGGGCGAGGATGTAGGGCTTGTGATGCGCGACGCCGAACTCATAGAGGGGGTCGAGCCAGCTCGGCTGACCCCACTCGAAGAGGCTCGAGCCGATCCAGTCGACATAGGCATCGCCGGGGTAGTACGCCTGCCAGTCGCTGTCCCAGCCCCAGTCCTGGTCGGCGGGCAGCGGCGTGGCCGGTGCCCAGACCCAGGCGACGTTCGTCACGCCCTGCTGGCGGAAGATGTCGACGACCCGCTTCCACGCGTGGACGAAGTCCGCCTGCGTGAGGTCCGGGTTCGCCTTCGGGCTGCACGAGGGCCACCAGTTCCCGTTCATCTCGAAGCAGACGGGGGCGACCAGCAAGGGCTGCCCGTAGCGCTTGACATCGCGGGCGTACTGGCGGATGTACCCGTCATACGCGCCCGCGGCGACGTCCTTCGTCGTGATCGGTGGGACCCCGAACTCCTGCCCGCCGAGCGTCCAAGTCAGGAATGGCACGACCGTCGGACCGAGCGCGGCGTGGATCGCGTCGATGTCCGGCAGCGAGGCGCTGAACGGCTGGGGCGGATCGTGCCAGTCAGCCCAGACCCAGAGCGTCGTCGGCGTCTTCCCGGCGAGTTCGACATCCACCGCGTCGCAGATCCGGGCGGCGAATGGCCGGGTGTCCCCGAAGCGCTCGTCGCCCTCCCACATCCGGAAGGCGAAGCCAAAGTAGGCGTAGCCATCAGGGGGTTCGTACTTGGCGTTCGTCGCTGAGCCGATGGTCGATCCGGAGCCGGCCATCGAGGCGACCGTCCCGCACTGGACCGTCACCCGGACCGAGCCCGACGCTCGGACATCGGCCTGAGAGGTCGCCACCACGGTGTAGGTGCCGGGCAACGCCGGAGCCGTGTAGACGCCGTCTTGCGTGATCGAGCCGCCATCGGGCTCCTGGACCGACCAGTAGACGGACTGGTCGGCTGCGCCGCTCACGGTCGCCGCGAAGGCCCGGCTGGCCCCTGGCTGCATCGGCCCGGAGGCCCCGGTGACAGCGACGGCCACCTTCCCGGCCGGACCGAGGTAGTTCAGGACGAAGCCGCCCGTCCCGACCTGGTACCAGGGCCCGTCACAGCACGTCGAGGTGCCCGGTGCCGACCAGCCGAGGAAGTTCGGGTAGGCGGGACTGACCGTCTCGAAGACCTGCATCCCGAAGGGGCCACAGGCGGTGCCCGCCGGGCCGGTGTCGCAACGGGTCCCCGAGGTCAGGATCCACCGGACGGAACCTCCGAGGGAGGAGTCGGCCTGCTGGCCGAACTCGGCCACGGTGAGGTCGACGTGGGACGTGCCGATCGGGCCGCTCGCCGCCCAGGCCACGTCGAGACTGCCCACGTTGCCAGTGGCGTCGGCCACATCGCGGAGGTCGACGACGATGTGCCCCACGACCTCGCCGTCGCCCAGATCGAGCATGTCGAAGTCGCCGTGGAAGCTGTCCGGCTGGCTCGTGGGCGCGGCGGCGACGCTCGATGGGCCAAGGGCTGCAACGAGCAAGACCGTCGCAGCGAGCGCCAGCACTCGGCGCATCGCAATCCTCCCGGGACGCATCGTCCGCGGGTCGGTCCCGCCGGTGGCTCGGCGCAGCCCCGCTTCTGCTCGCGTAGACGCCAACTGGGCCCAGGTGTTGCAGGCCACCGTGGTGCGGGTAGGTCGCGGTCGCATGCACAAGGAGGCCAGGTCACAAGGCCGACTCGATCCAGCCGGCGCGTAGGCTTCCCTCGGGGAGCCGCTGTCGACCCCCGGGCCAGCGGCGAACAGCATCCGGTACCTGAGCCCGGCGTACGCGCCCTGGCCCTCGTAGAGGCTGGTCCCGGTGGTGTGAAGGTCGCCGCCGTGGCCCCGAACTCGCTGCCGAAGGCGCTCGTCCCCTTCCAGGTGCCGCCCCGCCCGGTGAGGACCATCGAGCAGGTGGCCCAAACGCCGACGGTACTGGGCATCGTCGCCGCGGTCGTCCGGCATCGGCGCGAGCGGCTGATCATCGGAGGCCCGCAGCTCGGGCCCGCGGACTCATTCGAGCGGTCGACGATCGCCTCCCCCGTCACGCGAGCAACCTTGGCTGGGCGTTCGGCGAGGGTCCGCCGCGGCTCGCCGACGTATCTCTTTCCGAACGGTAGGCTGGCCAGCGATTGGAGCGACCTCAGGCGCCCCGGATGAGGAGTGCGAGCGGGATCCCGACGACCCACTTGACGGCGATCAGCGCCGCGAGCAGGCCGATTGCCAGCCGCTCGGTCGTGGCCGCCACGTTCGTTCCGACCGGCACGATCCCGCTGGCGGGCGAGACGAGCGCGTCCCAGCCGAATAGCCCCGCAGCCGCAATGACGAGCGCAAAGATTCCGACGACGATCCCGAAGATCGTGATCGGATGGGTCCAGCCGATGGTCGGCGCCTGCCCGATCCCGGCAACCGCGCACGACGCCATGCCGATGACCGCGATCGCGATCAGCGCCCCTCGGGGTGACCCAACGATCGGCACAGAGTCACTCGTGAGCGCCATGTACGCGAGCCAGAGCGAGACGCCCACGCCGACCGTCCCGAGCACGAACGAGAGCTCGATTGGCATGCCAACGCCGGCCTTCCTGGGTGTGGATCCGATGGACGAGGCCATGGTCCGGTCCTCCTGACGGGACGTGGCCCTCATGGAAGCCCACTTCGGAGGGCTCGACAGCGGCCATCCGAACCGATCGATCAGGCCGTTGCGCCCCGCGCGGCGACGGCGGCCCGATGCTCGCTCGGGCACGGTCGATCGACTGCCCCGCGGGGCAGTCGTGGGGGGGCGCGGCGCGGGCTGAGGCGAGCCGCCCACTCAGCCAAGCTGCCACCGCCCCCGAAGCCGCTGCGCACGCCGGTGACGAGCCAGGTGCGCTGTGCCATCAGCTTCTCCAGGGACCACACGACGCGGACGAGCGACGCGCGAGCCAAGGCACATCAGCTCTGTGGGGGATCTGGCGAACTGGCGCCCCCGGACGGACTCCAGCCACCAGCAGTGACGCAGCGTCCTGGACTGGTACCTCGAGGTCGGGTAGGCCCGGACCGTCGCCCTTCCCTTCCCTCTCCCAAGTCTGGCTTGCAGTGCCGGCGCGGCGCGATGCGGGCGGCAGGTACGGTAGTGTCACGTGACGGACGGTCCGGGTTGAGCACGCGGCGTACACTCGGCGCCCACGAGACGTGGGGCCCAGCGCCCCGCATCCAAGGCAAGGGCGGCAAGGAGCAGGATGGCGACCTCGACGGCGACGGTGCCGGAGGATGGCGATCCGGGGCCCCGCCGGTGGCTGGGTCGGGCCGTCGCTCCACTCGTGCGAGCCGTGGGCCGCGTGCCGGCGACCGTCCTCAGCAAGCTGCTCGTCGCTTTCTTCGGAACGGTCGCCCTCCTCGTCGTCCTGGGCGTCGTGGGCATCGGGTTCATCAGCGACTCGAACGCCAGGGTCGTGTCGCTCGGCGTACTTCAGCAGCGGGCCACGGCATACCGGCAGCTGCAGACCGGTGTGGCGGCGCTCCAGCAGATCGTGAACCTGCGGAAGGCCACGCTCGAGGATGGGCCTTTCGTCTATCACTTCCCGGAGCTCCTGAGCGCCGATGGTCGGCTGGCCACGGACTACCTGATCACGTCCCTTGTCGACGCCCAGAAGGACGCCACGGACCCTCCACGACTTGGGTTCACGCCCCCCGGCGAGGACCAGGACACGCTGACGCAGATCGCGCAGGACTACGTTGCGCTCTCCGGGGTGATGACCCGGATCACCGCCATCGACCAGGCTGGCCGTGACGCCGTTGCTAGCTTGCAGCTTGTCCAGAACGAGGCCAACCCTCGCGCCACGCACCTCAAGACGCTCACCGATACGCTCGTGGGGGACGCCCAGGCGGCCACCGACAGGCTGATCGAGATGAACCGGAGCTCGCTCGCGGCGTCGCAGAATCTCTTCATCGCGTTCGCGGTGGGGAGCACTTTCCTGGCTCTGCTGCTCGGCTACGTCCTGTCGTGGTCGATCGTGGGGCCCATCCGGCGCATGCAGGCCCGCCTGGCGGCGATCGCTTCGGGCGACTTCTCCGGTCACGTCGAGGTATCCAACCGCGACGAGCTCGGCGCGCTCGCCGTGCACCTGAACCGGATGAACGACGAGCTGGGACGCCTGTACGGGGAGGTCGAAGCAGCCAGCCGGCACAAGTCGGAGTTCCTGGCCAACATGTCGCACGAGCTCCGCACGCCCCTCAACGCCATCATCGGCTTCTCCCAGGTCCTCAAGCAGCAGATGTTCGGTGAGCTGAATGCCGCGCAGGCAGAGTACGTCGACGACGTCCTGAGCTCGGGTGAGCACCTCCTGAGCCTCATCAACGACATCCTGGACCTGGCCAAGGTCGAGGCGGGGCGCATGGAGCTGCAGCCGACGACGTTCGCCTTGCCCGGGCTCCTCGACAACGCGATGTCGATGGTCCGGGAGCGCGCCACCCGGCAGGGCCTCAGCCTGGCGACGGAGACCGATCCGTCGGTGGGGCTCATCGAGGCCGACGAGCGCAAGCTCAAGCAGATCCTCTTCAACCTGCTCTCGAACGCGGTGAAGTTCACCCCCGACGGCGGCCGCGTCACGCTGGCCGCGACGGCCGATGACGGCCACGTCGAGATCTCGGTGCGTGACACCGGGGTGGGCATCAGCGCCGACGATCAGGTCAGGATCTTCGAGGAGTTCACCCAGGTGGGCCCCGGCGCGACGCAGGAAGGGACCGGTCTCGGCCTGGCCCTGACGCGGCGACTCGTCGAGCTGCATCACGGTCGTCTGAGCGTTGCCAGCGAGCCCGGCGCAGGAAGCACGTTCACTGTCTGGCTGCCCCTCCGCCAGGCTGGAGTCGCAGCCGGGATCGCCCTGTGAGCGGCCAGGGTTCGGGCCGCCTGATCCTCATCGTCGAGGACAACGAGATGAACCTGAAGCTGGCTCGCGACGTGCTGCGGTTCCACGGCTTCAGCACGGTGGAAGCCACCAGCGGCGAGGAAGCCCTGTCGATGGCCCCGGAGCACCTGCCCGACCTGGTTTTGATGGACATCGCGCTGCCCGGCATCGACGGGGTCGAGGCGGCGCGGCAGCTCCGGGCCGCGCCGGAGACCGCGGCCATCCCCATCGTCGCCCTGACCGCCTCGCTGATGGACACCGATCGGGCCCGCTTCGTCGACGCCGGGTTCGCCGGGCTGATCGCCAAGCCGATCAACGTCACCAGGTTCCCCGAGCAGGTCCTCGCCTACTGCCGGCGTCCCGCCGAGGAGTCGTAGCGTGGTGCGTCCGTCCCGGATCCTGGTGGTGGACGACGTGCCGCAGAACCGCAGGCTCCTGGAGGCCGTGCTGTCGCCCCTGGGTCACGTCGTCATGGGAGCCGCCTCCGGCCGGGAGGCCCTGGACCTCATCGCCGCCGAGCCTCCGGACCTCGTGCTCCTCGACATCCTGATGCCCGGGATGGACGGCTACGAGGTCTGCCGCACTCTCCGGGCGGACCCGACCACGCAGATCCTCCCGATCGTCATGCTCACCTCGAGCGGCGACCAGGACAAGGTCCGTGCGATCGAGGCCGGGGCCGACGACTTCATCGCCCGGCCACTGGACCACCAGGAGCTCGCGGCCCGGGTCAGATCGCTCCTGCGGATCAAGCAGTACCACGACACGGTCCAGGCGCAGGCCGCCGAGCTGGCGGAGTGGAATCGGACGCTGGAGTCGCGGGTCCACGCCCAGGTCCAGGAGCTGGACCGTCTCAGCCGCCTGCGCCGCTTCCTGTCTCCGCAGCTGGCGGAGCTCATCGTCTCCGGCGATGACGACGCCCTGCTCGACAGCCATCGACGCGAGATCACCGTGGTCTTCTGCGACCTGCGAGGGTTCACCGCGTTCTCCGAGGCGGCCGAGCCCGAGGAGGTGATGGCCGTCCTCGCCAGGTTCCACGCGGAGCTGGGGCAGCTGGTCTTCCAGTTCGGAGGCACGCTGGAGCGATTCGCCGGCGATGCGCTGATGATCTTCTTCAACGACCCGTTCCCGTGTCCCGACCCCCCGCTGCAGGCCGTGCACATGGCGCTGGCCATGCAGGAACGGGTCGCCGAGCTGCAGGTGGGCTGGCGCAAGCGCGGCCACGAGCTCGCCCTCGGGATCGGGATCGCGGTCGGCTACGCGACCCTGGGCCGGATCGGCTTCGAGGGTCGTTACGACTACGGCGCGGTGGGCAGCGTCGTCAACCTGGCAGCGCGTCTATGCGGCGAGGCGCTGGGCGGGCAGATCCTGCTGGCCTCAAGCGCCTTCGCGGCCGTGGAAGGCAGCGTGTCGGCGGAGCCGCAGCCACCGATGACCCTGAAGGGGTTCCCGCGCCCGATCCCGGCCTACCTCGTCGCGAACTCCACCGAGCACCCCTGATCGTCGCCCCCGAGTGAGTCGACGCCGGGCGTCGAATCAGTCGGCGAACCAGTAGGTCCCGTTCCAGTGCCAGACCGCATCCGGCGAAGTCGGGTCGCCCGTCACGGTCACGTCGGCGAGGAGATGAAACCCCTTCAAGACTCCGGTCCCGGACAGGAACGTGCACTGCGCCGCCAAGGGCTTGCCGTCGTGGTTGAAGTCGCAGAAGCCACTGGCGGTGCCGTCCTTGACCGTGAAGGTGGCGTTCTTCTGCTTCGTCGACCCATCGCCGACGATCTTGTAGTTGATGACGGTACCCGCCGGGATCGCGGCGATGTCGGAGGACACGATCGTGCAGGTCGGCACGCCGGCGGCATCGTGTGTGCAGGTCTTGTCCAGCTTGAAGGTCGTGTGCTGGGTCGCCGCTGACGAGGCGGCGCATCCGCTGACCGCCAGCACGGTCGCGACGACCACGACCAGGTTGCGGATCATCCGAGCGGGGCGCTCCATCGCGACCTCCATTGCCCGCGGGGTGGACTGGCGGGTCCCAAGCAGGATCTGGTCGATCGACTGGGTTCGGCGCCTTCGACACCGGCCTCGGATCGGCGGAGTCTGCACCGTTCGCCCCGGTCCGCTAGAGCCATTCGGCAGGGTGCATATGCGCATGCCTAGGGCGGTCTCGAGCGGGCCCGCGCGGCAACCAACGACGGACATGGCGATGACGCGCCGGTGACCGTCGATTGCTCGGACATCTGGGCATGCCGGCAGCGGGGAAGGGCCTGGCGCCCCCGGACGGACTCGAACCGCCGACGCATTCCTTAGGACGGAATCGCTCTATCCACTGAGCTACGGGGGCGCCGCGTCCGAATCGTACCCGGTCGCGCCAG